>NZ_JBSQBN010000020.1:0-44492 GCF_053850585.1 Shewanella sp. A22 | reverse complement strand
AGATAATGGACCTGAGTTTATTTCAAACGCGCTTGAGGTTTGGGCAGAAGAACATGGCATTAAGTTAGATTTTATTAAGCCAGGGAAACCGACGCAGAATGCGTATATTGAACGATTTAATCGGACTTATCGAAATGAAGTATTAGACTGTTATTTGTTCAATAGCTTGACTGAAGTTAGGGAAATCACAGATAGTTGGATTGAAGAATATAATTATGATCGGCCACATGAATCACTGAACGATCTACCGCCCAAGATGTATGAGCGATTAAATGAGGAAAACTCTCTTAAAATATGATCTATATAAGGGATGGTTACACTTATAGTACTGTGCATGATTACTTTTCTGTTGCGAAAGCAAAAGGTATTAAGTTATTCGCCATTACCGATCATGGGCCAGATATGGCAGATGCGCCCCACTTTTGGCATTTTGTGAATATGCGTGTGTTACCTAGAGTCGTCGATGGTGTTGGCATGCTCCGCGGTATTGAAGCCAATATAAAAAATGAACAAGGCGAAATTGATTTTTTTGGTGATTATTTAACACAGTTGGATATTGTGTTGGCTGGTTTTCATGAACCCGTTTTTGCTCCATCAACTAAAGAAACACATACGAATGCATTAATCAACTGTATTGAAAGCGGTAATGTCGACATTATTACTCACCCTGGTAATCCTGCTTACCCAATTGACATTATCAGGGTTGCCACTGCAGCGGCTAAACATAATGTCGCTCTTGAAATAAATAATTCATCTTTTTTGACCTCACGAAAAGGCAGTCTGTGTAACTGTACTGATATTGCTAATGCTGTAAAAGACGCTGGCGGCCTGCTTGTTATGGGATCCGATTCTCATGTTGCTTTTAGTTTAGGTGGGTTTGAAAAAGCCATTGAGGTCATTGATGCTGTTGAGTTTCCAATAGAACGTTTACTCAATCGTAGCCCAGAAGCCTTATTGTCATTTTTAAAAACCAGAGGCCATACAACATTAGATGAATATGCGGTATTAACCGAATAGATAACACGTTTATATCTTGTATTTAGTGCTACTTAGCATGACGGTATTGTGCATCCTCGCTAGCTGATAATACATTTCAATGGTAAAAGACAAATAGATGTAGATAAAAAATCCCATTTAAATCACTCAATTTAAATGGGATACGTTTATTTTTGTCTGGATAAATTAACGTTTATTGATCCAAAAAATGCTTGTTTACGGCTTCGGCCATTAACTTAGGTGGAATTAACCCTTGTTTTAGCACAAAATTATTAAATGCTAACCGATCAAACTTATCTCCAAGGGCAATTTCCACTTCAGCTCTAATCTCAAGCAATCTGGTTAATCCATAGAAGTAACTGCCAGCCTGACCAGGCATTCTCATGGTGTATCTATCCACTTCTTGTTTCACTGCTGCTTCTGA
Source organism: Shewanella sp. A22 (assembly GCF_053850585.1). Lineage (NCBI taxonomy): Bacteria > Pseudomonadati > Pseudomonadota > Gammaproteobacteria > Alteromonadales > Shewanellaceae > Shewanella > Shewanella sp. A22. Next base: position 43,072 of record NZ_JBSQBN010000020.1, on the reverse strand, counting down.
AAACACCACGTCATTACGTAATAATGAATATGCCTTCTCTTTTGTTGTAAGACCTAAGTTAAGCATTGGGTCTAACATTGCGCGAGCATTACGTAATAAACGGTGCTGGAGTGCAATAAGCTGCGCTTCGATAGGTAAATAAGGTAGCATTTCAGCTTCGGCATACAATGCCCATCCTTCAACATTAACACTGTTAAATGCGTAATATACACGAGCTAGCGACACCCCCTGCTCTAACATGACTGAAAATTGCAACTCATGGCCAGGTCGACCTTCATGAGCACTTAATGTATAAGCCACAGCGTTAAAGTTAAAATCATCATATGCTGCATCACCCGTTAATGCAGGGTTACCTGTTGTTAATACAAATTGCCCCTGCTCACCAGTATTACCAATAAACGGTGGTGGCAACATATGGGGTGCTGGACTGCCAGCTGCTTCTGCTTCAGTGGCAAGTCGCATAACCATGTCTCGCTCAGGTAAATTAACCACTTTTTGCTGCGTAATTAACGCTTCGAGTTTCTTATTAATGGCTCGATAGTGATCTTCGATTTTATCGTTGCCTAAAGCATCTTTTTTTAATGCTTTGATGACATCGCGATAATCATTTGATGGTAAATTGAATTTTTTTGCCACCAATGGTGCAAGCGCTTGCATATTAGCTTTAGTTATCATGTAGCTTGCTTTCGCACGCTCAATTAGTAACTCAGGTTCAATATCTATGCCTACCGTTTTTAATTTTAACGCATAAATGTCAGAGGGTAATCGAAAATCGTCACGGGAATGAGGGATAACGGTATTGACTGCCCACTGACGGTAATCTTCGATTTGCTGTGTTAACAGCAACATATTGTCATCGGCTCGAGAGAATTCATTTTTGTCAAATAATTGCTGTAAACCGGTAATGAGTGTATCGATCCTTGCTAGCGCTTGGCTAACTTCGGTCTTTGTTGGGCCAATGAGTTGTTTATTGGTTAAGGCTGATTCAAATAAGTATTTTGCTTGTTCGGTAAGGGCCGGTTGCCCCGCTTTACCAACATAACAAGCAAGACGTGAAATGGCTGCCTGTTTACGCACACTAGGCATTTGTTCATCTAATAATGCCGATACACCTCTAAATACAACTAATGGCACATCAACCCAAGGTAACATGTATTTATCTTGTAAATTACTGGTGGCAATGGTCTGATCTATGTTGTCGATAATGATATTAAGGTCTTGCCGAACAGGTAATAAACTTTCTGTTTCCAATGCTTTTAACAATTTTTTCTTACTTGTTTCAAGAGTATGAATATATTTTTTTTGTTGCGCTTGAGTCACACTGCTGCATTGGTTATCAGTTTCAGTTATTCCAATTGAACTCGCCAATTCAGGTTGAAATTGACTCGTTAGCTGTATTTGTTCATTCGTATATCGATTACTGACATCAACCCAAGAACTGGCTGATGATGTTAACGGAAGTAACGTTAGCAATGACATCACTGAAGTGAGTAGTCTACCCGACATCGGCTTAATCCCTTTTTAGTATGGTGAAATGAAGACCCAATATCACTATACCTGAATTAAGCTCATATTTACCACGCCCCCTTTACTTAGCGATAACTCTACTGCCTTTAAAAATAATACATCTATTGTTTCAGTTGTTTAATTAACATCATCTGATAATGATGATGTTACAGAATGTAAATTAGTTGCTATTTACCAACTGAAACTCAACTTCAATAGTGTGATCAAGCTTAGTTTTCTGTACTTGTAGCGATGTTTTTTGAATAATTATCGTTACAATCAAATTAAATGGGATGAATAGACCTTATAAACCATTTTAGATAAATGCTTGCAACTGTGTATGGCTATGCTAAACAAGGTGGAGTTATACGGTGTTATTAATATGAGATAGCACAGTAGAGTGATACTTTGTTTTGTATCATGCAGAGTCATTAGCTTGAACTATTTTTTATACGAATAAATGATAAACCGTGATAAATTTAATTCGTAATCAGCCAATAATATGGAGCAAGAATATGAGAATAAGTGCTAGAAACAAGATGCAAGGGACTGTCAAAACAATCCAAACCGGCTCAGTAAATTCCGAAGTATTGATTGAGTTATCTGGTGGAGAATTGATTGTATCCATTATCACTAACGAGGCGGTACAGTCGCTTGAGCTAAAAGTGGGTTCTACGGCATATGCAATCGTAAAAGCATCAAACGTGATGCTTGGTGTTGATGATTAAATTTGTTTGTTAATTAGGTCACCCCAAGAAAATTATTTATCGGCTCGAATTACATTTGTAAATAAGAGTCTGTAGATAATTTTTTTTTGCTCAAATTTGCCTCTACGGAAGATCTTTACCATAACAGATACAAAAAACCGTAACGTATTAGGTTACGGTTTTTACTGTATGAATAGCTAGACTATTTCGTTAAAAAGAAAAGTCATCACTGCTTAATGCCATCATTGAATCGACGCCATTTTGAATACATGCGGCGTGACCTTTTGCTCTTGGTAACATACGTTGAACATAAAACTGAGCTGTTTTGATTTTTGCTTCATAAAAAGCCGATTCTGTTGTGCCTTCGGCTAACTTATCTTGGGCAACCTTCGCCATTTTGGCCCAGAAAAACGCTAACGTGACGTAGCCAGCAAACATGAGGTAGTCAACAGATGCACCACCAATTTCATCAGGATTCTTCATCGCTTTACCACCGATAAGGACAGTCAGTTCATGCCACTCTTTTGCGTAAGCCATTATGGGTTTAATAAACTCTGCCATTGCAGGGTTTTCCATGTTTTGTTGGCAAAATACGGTAACGTCTTTAGAGAAAGGCTTTAACACTTCGCCTTGAGTACCAATAATTTTACGGGCCAATAAATCTAATGCCTGAATACCGGTAGTGCCTTCATATAAGCAACTAATTTTGGTATCGCGCATTAACTGTTCCATGCCCCACTCTTTAATAAAACCATGGCCACCGAAGATCTGTACACCATGACTGGTACATTCAAAACCTAATTCAGACAGAAACGCTTTTGCAATCGGTGTTAACAATGCGAGCTTGGTTTCTGCATCGGCTTTTATTGCTTCGTCTTTTTCTGCATGACCAATATCGACTAACTGGGCAAGATAAGAAATTAACGCACGACCACCTTCAGCAATAGACTTTTGGGTTAACAACATTCTACGTACATCAGGGTGAACAATGATGGGATCCGCTGGGCCGTTAGGGTTTTTAACACCACTGATTGAACGCATTTGTAAACGATCTTTTGCGTACGCTAATGCACCTTGGAATGATGCTTCTGCTGCGGCAACACCTTCACTAGCCACGCCAATTCGGGCAGCATTCATAAAGGTAAACATGCATTTAAGGCCACGGTTAGGCTCACCAATTAGATGACCTTTTGCACCGTCAAAATTAATCACACATGTTGCGTTACCATTAATGCCCATTTTGTGTTCAATAGACCCGCAACTCACACCATTTCTATCAGAAATTGTGCCATCGTCATTCACATTAAACTTAGGAACGATAAATAACGAGATGCCTTTATTACCTTCTGGCGAACCAGGAATACGGGCAATAACAATGTGAACAATGTTATCTGACAAATCGTGCTCACCTGCCGAAATAAAGATTTTAGTGCCCGTGAGAGAATAACTGCCATCCTCATTTAGCTCAGCCTTAGTACGAAGCATGCCTAAATCTGTACCACAATGGGGTTCAGTTAAACACATTGTGCCTGTCCACTTACCTTCGACAAGATTTGGCATAAACTGTTGCTTTTGAGATTCAGTGCCATGGGCTTCAATCGTTGCTAATGCGCCATGGCTAAGGCCTGGGTACATTGCAAAACTATGGTTCGCACTAGAAAATAACTCAGCAATACTAATATTGAGTGAATGAGGTAATCCTTGCCCCCCAAATTCCTCTGACTGAGATAATGTCGGCCAACCACCTTCAACATATTTATCATAGGCGTCTTTAAAACCATCAGGGGTGGTTACAACACCATCATTCCATGTACATCCTTGCTGATCGCCAATTCTATTTAGAGGGGCAACAACTTCTTCAGTCAATTTTGCGGCTTCTGCAATAATGGCGTCTACCATGTCAATACTGGCATCTTGGTAACCCAAACGCTCATAGTGGCCCTCACAACCAAGTAATTCTTGCATAACAAACTTAACATCACGAATGGGGGCTTTGTATTCAGGCATTGTGGTTCTCCAAAAAATCTCTGTGTAATAGTGTTGATTGATTATTTAGCTATTTATCCGTAAAAATAATCTTCTGTATGATTGATGCTAAATTAACTACACGTATTATCCAAATGCATATTAATCATAGGTAGATATTCATAAAATGAATAGTTAAGACTGTTGATAATCCTATTACTCACCTTTTTAGTGCTAAAGTCAACTTTGCATTGAGACATAAGCAAGCGTGAAGAAGTTTGATAAAAATAAAAAATGCGAGCGAGATCACAGCATTATTCTTTATATGAATAGTAGCGCATTAAAACAATTGATTTGTTTAATTTTAAAACACCCCCTAGCATGATTTGACAGTTAATTGTTCACTATAAGTGGTAGTTACTTTGTTTCAGGATTGATTTTCGTGATTGAAAAACGAATGCTGAAGATTCCCCTTGATGTTATTGAATAAAACTGATTTTACAAGGTTGTAAATTTATAAGTTACCAATAAGAGCGCTTAAGCGTTATGCATATTGTATGTAATTCAATGTATTGGCAGCTTATTTGATAACGAATTAGTCATTACCTGGGGATATAAATGAATAATAAAAAATCACAAGTATTTAAACATTCAGTACTTGCATTTGCTGTGATGGGGGTACTGAGCTCTTCGGCTTACGCTGAGGATGAAGTCAAGAACATTAAACAAAAGAATGAAGACGACATGGAAAGAATTGTCGTAACGGCATCAAAACGTTCTAAAGGATTGCAAGAATCACCTGTTGCTGTCACCGTTGTTAGCAGCAAGGCTATAGAACAAGCTAAAGTTATGGATATAAATGATCTACAAACTTTAGTCCCTACTCTTCGAGTTACTCCACTTCAACGTTCAACAAACACCAACTTTTCAATTCGTGGTTTTGGTAATGGAACGAACAATACCGGCATTGAACCTTCAGTAGGTGTATTTATTGATGGTGTTTATCGCTCACGCGCAGCAGCTCAAATTGGCGACTTACCAAGACTACAACAAATAGAAGTATTAAGTGGTCCGCAAAGTACCTTGTTTGGTAAAAATGCTTCAGCTGGTGTCATAAGCATTAGCACTCGTGAACCTGCATATTACCAAGAGGCTAAAATTGAAGCTGGTGTCGGTAATTTTAATCAAAAAGTGATGAAAGGCTATTACACCAATGGCATAACGGATAACGTAGCATTCAGCCTGTCTGGCGGATTTAACACCCGTGATGGTTATACCGAAAGTGTTGTCGGATTAAACGATGTAAATGATCGCGACCGTTGGAACGTTCGAGGCCAAGCATTGTATGAACCAACTGAAGACATTAAACTTCGCTTAATTGCTGACTATAGTAAGATTCAGGAAGCATGTTGTACCGTCGAAAACTCAATCAATGGCCCAACTACCGCGGCTGTGAGAGCTTTAGGTGGCGTTGATATTGATGAATCGGATTCATTCGTATATCAATCTGCACTTAACTCCGACCCAGAAAACAATGTCAAAGACAGCGGTGTTTCTTTGCAATTAGACGTGGACTTTGAAGGGTATTCATTTACCTCAATAAGTGCTGTTCGAACAAATGATTCAGATTTTATGAATGATGTCGATTACACCTCATTAGATATTTTGAGTGAAGGTGGCTACACCGATATTGACACTATGACCCAAGAGTTTCGTTTAACCTCTACTGGTGAACAAACACTTGAGTGGATGTTTGGCGCATACATTTTCCATGAAGAAGTCACCACTGGTGATACTTTATATTACGGTAATGACATCAGAAACTACTTTGATGTATTAATGGCCGCGGGTGGTGCACCTGGTTTACTCGGTGGTATTGAAGGTGTGTATGGTTTAGACCAAGGCACCTTTTTCTCGGGCGACACAGCTGTGAGCTCTGAATTTGAGCAAGAGAATGATGCTTACTCTTTATTTGCTAGCTTCGATTATCATATAACGGATCAGTTAACTGCCATTTTTGGTGTCAGTTATACCAACGACCAAAAAGAAGTCACTATTTCACAAAGCCATAATGACGTGCTGTCTGCATTAGATTTAGACACTGTACCAACAGTGTATAATGTACCTATTGGCAGTATCCCAACACTGGCACCAGCCATCCCGGTAATAAAAAGCTTACAGTTTTTACCCGAAATGTTGGGCCTGCCAAATGCTGTTGAGAAAAACAAATCCGATGACAGTAAAACAACATGGTCGTTACGTGTATCTTACGAAATTAATGAAAACGTAAATATTTTCGCAACGGCTGCAACAGGCTTTAAAGCAACATCTTGGAATTTATCTCGTTATTCTAGTCCATTTGCATCGGATCAATCAGCATTAGAAACAGCTGGCTTGGCGCTACCTAATCAAGTCTACGGTGGCCGTTATGCATCACCTGAAGAAGCGATGGTGTATGAAATTGGTATCAAAACCCAATTTGAAAATGGTTCATTTAATGCGACATTCTTCGACCAAACCATTGAAGGATTCCAATCGTCTATCTTTATTGGCACAGGTTATGTTCTTGCCAACGCAGGTAAGCAAAGTACCCAAGGTCTAGAGTTCGATTCTAACTATCATCTTACTGATGACTTAACGTTTACATTAGCTGGCACCTTCCTTGACCCTGTTTACGATTCATTTGTAGGCGCGTCAGGTCTAAATGGTCCAGTTGATTTATCGGGTGAAAAACCTGCAGGTATTCATGAAACCAGTATCACAGCCGGTATTGTGTATAACTTTGAAGTGTTTAATGGCGCAGACGGTTATGTTCGTACCGATTACCTTTACGAAAGTGAAGTCAAGCTGGCGGAAAACACCCCTGAATCATTAACGCGTGAAGTTAATACTTTCAATGCAAGTACAGGATTGGCATTTGATAATGGCCTAAGTTTACAGCTTTGGGTGCGAAATTTAACCAACGATGAGCATTTGCTTTCGGCTTTCCCACCACCAATTCAAGCGGGTAGCTTCAATGGTTATCCAAACCAACCTCGTACCTTTGGAGCCAATATTTCGTATCAGTTTTAAATCGTAACAATGTCTGTGGTGACAGTACTATTGATCTGCTGTCACTGCAGGCCCTTTTATTAACCTAACAATCAAACAACTGATTTATAGATAACTATAAATCGACTTTCATAAAACAATAAGAGTCTTCAGTATGTCTATTGAATCGATATTGCAAAACCGTGCTTCAGTTCGTGCCTTTCTTGATAAGCCAGTCGATCAGGATACCTTAGCGACAATTTTTGCTAATGCACAACTTTCTCCTTCAAATTGCAATGTACAACCATGGCAGGCTTGTGTGGTATCTGGTGCCACAAAAGATAAATTAAAAGCCAAATTTATGGAAACCCTAATGAGTGGTGCGACACCCAATCCTGATTTTAATTGGTTGCCGCAATATCAAGGGGTTCATCGTGAACGTCAATTCGGTTCAGCTAATGCGCTCTATAGCTCAATCGGCGTTGCCAGAGAAGACAAGAAAGCACGACAAATGGCAATGGTCCGTAATTGGCAATTTTTTGATGCACCACATGCTGTGTTTTTCACTATGGATAAATATTTAGACATCATGGGGGCGGTTGACTTAGGCATTTATGCACAAACACTGTCACTCATCATGGCAGAACATGGCATATCTAACTGTATGCAAGGTGCACTTGGACAATTTCCTGATCCAGTAAAAGAGATCTTAAACCTTCCCGGTGAGCGTGGCATTTTGTTTGGTATGTCATTTGGTTATGCCGATGAGAATGCTGCAGTAAACAACACCCGAACTGACCGTGAAGCAGTAGACAATGCTGTGGCATTTTTCAGTTAACATCGTAGATAATGAGATTGAATATGGCGCTAGAGCATAAAAATATTTTAGTGGATGATGTCAATATTCATTATGTTGAATCTGGGGTATCGGCTGATCAACAGGTGCCACAACAAACCATCATTTTTTTGCATGGATTTCCTGAGTATTGGGGCACATGGTCAGCCCAATTGCGCTTTTTTTCGGATCAATATCGTGTTATTGCACCTGATTTACCCGGTTACAACTTAAGCGATAAACCCCTTGATGTGAGTTTTTATGCCGTCCCCAATTTAATTGCCTTTATGGCAAAATTTATTGGCGCTACTAGCCCTGCCCAGCCAGTTATTTTAGTGGCCCATGATTGGGGTGGTGCTATTGCCTGGCCATTAGCGGCTTTTCACTCACCACTCATTAGTAAGCTGATTATTCTTAATGCTGCCCACCCAAGCACATTTACTCGAGAGATGATTAACAACCCACTTCAGCGCAAAAAAAGTGCTTACATTCATCAATTAATTAGTTCAAGCGGTGAATCATTATTATCAAAAGATAACTATCACTACCTGAGCGAAGAAATCATGGTCAGCACACAACCAAGTGTGTTTACAGACGACGTAAAAGCACAATATCGTAAAGTGTGGAACCAACAAGGCGCCATAAATGGCATGTTGCAGTACTACCGTGCCATGCCACAACTCGCAGCAAGTCAATCACAAAACAATCACCACACAGTAAACACGGTACCATCTAATGAGCATGACTCCACTACCCCGAGTCCAGTGAAAGATACCTCTGAAATAAAAATCCCCAATATTCGGGTTAATGTTCCAACACTAGTGCTATGGGGCGAACAAGACCTCGCCTTCGTTAATGCAAACCTCGATAACATCCAACACTATGTGCCTAATTGCACCATAAAACGTTTTCAAGACACCAGCCATTGGCTACAACATGAACGACCCGATGAGGTAAATATTGCCATCAATAATTTCCTGATTAAACAACAAAATTAACCAGTTATCAGCCGATTAGCTAGTGTCATTCTGTAGCTAATGAACTGAATTACCGAAAAAACTAACAATAAAGGTATTTCATGACGACCCAAGACTCCCAAACTAATAAGGCGCTTGTATTTGAAGTTGCCAAAAACGACTTACATAACACTCGTGTGGTTGAATTGAACATAGCCACACCGCTGGAAGAAAATGAAGTCTTACTGCGTATTAATAAGTTTGCCCTTACAGCAAATAATATTAGTTATGGTATTAGCGGTGATGCGCTTGGTTATTGGCGATTTTTTCCATCTCAAGATGTGGCAGAACAAGCGCTGTGGGGCAGATTACCTGTTATGGGATTTGCTGATGTGATTTCATCAAATAATGAACACATAAAAGTGGGTGAAAGAGTGTGGGGCTTTATGCCAATGGCAACACACTTAAAAATCGTTGCGGGTAACATTTCTAAAACCGGTTTTTCCGATATAAGCCCTTGTCGTGATGGTTTATCTCCTGTGTATAACAAATTTGATCGTGTTGCTGAAAACCCCTTTTATCAACAACAAAATGAAGACTATGACATTTTACTGCGAGGATTATTTACAACATCTTGGTTAGTTGAAGACTTCATGTATGACAACCAACACTTTGGGGCTGAGCAATACTTAATCACTAGCGCCTCAAGTAAAACCAGTATCGCGCTAGCCTTCACCATTAAACAACGTGGCGAGCGCTCTGCTATTGGTATTACCTCTCATAAAAACAAAGATTTTGTTAAATCATTAGGTTGTTATGACAAGGTGATTAGTTATGAGGAAATAACCACACAAGATCCTAATATTCAGTCAATTTTGGTTGATATGGCAGGCGGTAAAACGACACTAACCACTATTCACCATCACTTTGCTAAACAACTTAATTATTCTTGTCGCATTGGTGCAACACAACACAACGATATAGATATTAATAACACTATGAATATATTCGGATTACCCGGTGCAACGCCAACGTTCTTTTTTGCTCCAACACAATTAAAAAAACGCAGTGTAGACTGGGGAATAGGTGAAACAATGAAACAACTGAGTCTATCGTTACTCGGTTATATCGAGTTTTGTCGTTCAAATATCACTATTGCCCACACCGACGATATCAACCAGCTTAATGACATCTACCAAAAAGTGTTAACGGGCACAGCCGATGCCACTGTGGGTCAAATCATTAGCTTATAAGACTAAAACGGACGTTATTGACCTTGTAAAGGTCTTCTCTACATGAGGTTGTTATGGAAAATATTGAATTAGTGACATTTGTTAATACGCAAGTCATCCCAGTGTGCATATTCTTAATTATGATGGGTATGGGCTTGTCGCTGGTTATTGATGATTTTAAACGCGTAATTAAATACCCTAAAGCTGTTGCCATTGGGCTAACCAATCAATTGCTTTTACTGCCTATTATTGGTTTTACGTTGGCCAGTATAATGCCACTTGAGCCAGAATATGCCGTTGGTGTTATGTTGTTAGTGCTTTGCCCTGGTGGCACCACATCTAATATGTTTTCTCATTTAGCGAAAGCCGATGTAGCGCTGTCTGTCACGATGACTGCAGTGGCAAGTTTAATCACCGTATTTACCATTCCTGTTGTGCTGAATTACTCATTGGTTCACTTTATGGGACAAGGAAATGAATTTCAGTTACCTATTATTCCGACTATGATCAGTTTAATGAAGCTAACAATTGTGCCTATTGCATTTGGTATGGTGATTAGACGATTTGCACCCAAAATTGCAGAAAGCACCCAAGTTCATGTGTCTCGTTTTGGAATATTATTTCTCACTTTATTGATTATCTTTCTCACCTACATTCAGCAGGATATTGTGATCCCAGCACTGATTGCTGCTGGTCCAGTTTCAATTATTTTAAATATCTCGACCATGTTACTTGGTTATTATTCGAGTAAATGGTTTGGACTCAATGTTGCTCAAAGAACATCTATCACCATTGAGGTCGGCCTGCAAAACAGTACATTATCCATGTTTATGGCACTGACACTGTTAGCAAATTATAAAATGTCATTCACGCCAGCAATTTACACCTTAACAATGTTATTTACGGCAGGTATTTTAGTCGGTATGTTGAACTCAAAGTATTGGAAAACAAAACATCTAAAAACCAATAATAACAACGAAACAATAACTCACTCTTAGGTGCAAAATGCAATTAATCAACGTAGTAATTGACGACAATATACACATCATCAGCCTCAACAATGGCAAAGTAAACGCAATTTCACCGGAGGTGATAGAGCAAATTAATCACGCATTAGACAACGCCGAACAGCAAGGCGCTGTAGTAATACTCACCGGTCAAGCAGGCATTTTTTCGGGTGGCTTTGACCTTAAGACCATGAAGCACAGCTCTGAGGCCGCCATCGCTCTAGTGACAGCGGGGTCAACCCTAGCCAGAAGAATGCTAGCATTCCCAACCCCCATTATAGGTGTATGCACTGGTCACGCCATTGCCAAAGGTGCATTTTTAATGCTGAGCTGTGATTATCGTATTGGCTGTGCAGGTGACTTTAAAATTGGTTTAAATGAAGTTGCTATCGGCATGACAATGCACCAAGCAGGGATTGAAATTGCGCGTAATCGGATCCCGCAACATTATTTAACTCGCGCGGTGATTAACGCCGAGCTATTTTCACCAGAAACGGCTGTACTTGCTGGCTTTATTGACCAAGTAGTTGAACCCGATCAACTGATGAGTACCGCCCTTATAGTGGCTAAAAACATGCAAACATTGAATATGAAAGCACATCATGGCACCAAACTAAAAGAACGTCATTCAATACTCGCATCACTCGATGCTGCCATAAAACTCGATGCGCAAATCAAATTCAATTTTTAAGGACAATGCAATGACATCACAACAACATTACAACACACTCACTGTCGATGTTAACGATAACGTTGCTCACATCATTCTAAATCGCCCAGATGAGCTGAATTCAATGAATGTGGACTTTTGGCATGAGTTTCCAAATGTGATTAATGACATCAATCACCAAGCCAACGCTCGTGCTATTGTTATTTCCTCTACAGGCAAACACTTCAGTGCCGGAATGGACTTAGCCGTTTTCAGCGCAAACGATACCAAAGACAATATTGAATTAGGCCGCAAACACGAACAACTTCGTCGCTTAGTTCTCAGACTACAAGACTGCTTTTCTGTTTTAGAAACAGCCAGAATGCCTGTGTTGATGGCAATCCAAGGTGGTTGTATTGGTGGAGCGGTCGACATGGTCACTGCGGCAGATTGCCGTTATTGCACCAGCGATGCATTTTTTAGCATTGAAGAGACAAAACTTGGCATGACAGCCGACGTTGGTACGCTACAGCGATTACCAAAATTAATATCAATTGGGCTGGTAAAAGAATTAGCCTACACAGGCCGAAGAATGCCCGCAGCAGAAGCCAAACAAGCCGGTTTAGTTAATCATGTGTATGACGACCAAGAATCAATGATCACAGCCGTATTAGCCATTGCCAAAGAAATCGCGGCACGATCCCCTCTGGCTGTGACAGGCTGTAAAGAAATGATCAACTATGCACGTGACCATAGTGTTGCAGATAGCCTCAATTATATGTCTGTATGGCAAAGTGGCATGTTCCAGCCACAGAACGATATGATGGAAATCTTTAAAGCCAAGGCGCAAAAACGTGCACCTGAATTTGAAGCATTAACCCCAATTGATCCAACGAAAATTTTCTAAGTATTTGGATAAACCAGCGTCATTTGTTATTTGAGTGAAATAATTTAATGGCAAATGGCGCGTAAACCATTTAGAGACACTATGACAAAACCATTAATCAACTTAGTCCACGCTAATGGCTTTCCTGCAGGAAGCTATAAGACTTTTTTACATCAATTTAATGCCGATTTCCGAACCGTAGCACATGATCAATTTGGTCATAATGCGATGTATCCTATACATAGCAACTGGCAACATTTAGTGACTGAGTTAATTGAATTTATTAAAAAACAAGATGAAAAAGTCATTTGTATAGGCCATTCGTTTGGTGGCGTAATTTCATTTGTTGCGGCGTGCCAACATCCTGAGTTATTTCGTGGTTTAGTCATGTTAGACCCACCAGTTGTCACAGGTGCCTACTCGCATTTACTCAGCTTTATTAAACGCACCCCCTACATTGATAAACTTTCTCCAGCAGGAAAAGCCAAAACACGCCAACAACATTGGCCAGAAAAAACAAACTTGGTTGATTATTTTTCACAAAAAGCATTATTCAAAAACTTCGATCCTCGTTGCCTCCAAGACTACGCAACATCTGGTGTAATACAGCGAGACAAACGTTTGGAATTAACCTTTTCTCCAGCCGTCGAAGCCGATATCTTTAGGCACTTACCAACAAACCTTTCTCAATATAAAAACAAATTAAAGGTGCCAGCAAAACTGATTTATGGTGAGAATACCAATATATTCCCCATTAAATACTTTACTCGCTTTGCTAAATTGAACGATATAGAGTTAATTAAGCTACCTAAAGGTGGCCATATGTTCCCGCTAGAGCAGCCGGAAAATACCGCTACTATGGTAAAAAGTATCATTAAAGAATGGTAAGGCAACATTGATCTCATCAAACAACATAAGAGGCACTGCATATGATAAGGCAAACGGTTTTGTTATCAGCCCTACTCTTGGGCTTAAGTACCTCTTACCCATCCTTTTCTCTACCTTTACATAAAATCAAATTGCCAGCTGGTTTTACCATTGAAACCTATGCCGAAAATATTGAAAATGCACGTCAGATGGCCCAGGGAGATAATGGGACTGTTTTTGTTGGTAGCCGTAAAGCGGGTAATGTTTATGCGCTTATAGACAGTGATAATGACTTTAAAGCCGACAAAAAAATTGTTATTGCGACAGATTTGTTTATGCCATCCGGACTTGCTTACCATAACGGCAGCCTATATGTCGCTGAAGTGGATAAAATCTGGCGTTATCCTAACATTGAAACGTCTCTACCTGATATCCCGAAACCAGAATTGGTGTATAACAAACTGCCGAATAAATCACATCATGGGTGGAAATTTATCACTTTTGGGCCGGATGGGAAGCTGTATATTCCAGTGGGCGCTCCTTGTAATGTTTGCGAAAGTGAACTGCCTTTTGCCACGATTTTACAAATGGATATCGCTACCAAACAAGTCAGCATAATCGCCGAAGGTGTGCGCAACAGCGTCGGGTTTGATTTTCATCCACAAACAAACGAGTTATGGTTTACCGATAATGGCCGCGACATGATGGGCGATGATTTACCCGATGATGAGCTTAATCGAGTCAGTCAAACAGGCCAACACTTTGGTTTTCCATATATTCATAACACGGATATTGCCGATCCAGATTTTACTAACCCCAAAATAGCCAAACTCAACACGCCTCCTGTATTAGCCTTAGGTGCTCATGTTGCTGCATTAGGTATGGAGTTTTATCAAGGAACACAATTTCCAGCGGCATATCACGATAACATTTTGATTGCGCAACACGGTTCTTGGAATCGCTCTAACAAAGTTGGTTATCGCATTATGCAAGTTGTGCTTAACGGCAACACCGTTAGCGCCTATAAACCTTTTGCCACCGGCTGGCTTGGTGGTGAGGAAAGCTGGGGCAGACCTGTAGATGTCATGACCTTGACCGACGGTTCGATACTCGTATCAGACGATTTTGCCAATGCGATTTACCGTATCAACTACATAAAACCATAGACTGGTTAGGGCCTGTTGATCTTTCAAGGTTGTTTTGGCAGCGAATTGTTCGGCTAAAAACGTTTTACTCTTTGTTGAGTCCTCTTCGTTAAGTAAAAGTAGCTTAGATTGCTAGGCAGCAATTCGCTCGCCTCGATTAACACGTTTTTATCTCGAACAAAACTTAACCAGCAAAGATCAACAGGCCCTAATTATTCAAAACTGCTTTGAATAACCACACTATTGAGGATGCCTGACTAACTGAATTTGCTCCGCAATAAGCTTTGCCCATGCTGTATAAACTGCTGGGCCAGGGTGAAAACCATCGTTGGCCATCACTTGCCCCATATATTCAAGCATTGTTATATCCTGAGCCGGTTTCTCTAAAGGCAGATTAATCAACTTAACATTAAGTTGTGAACCTAGTTGTTGATCTAACATAAATAACAATTTATGCATTTTTTGATTAAATTGATTAGCCCGTTGCCCTAAGGCCCAGCGTAATGGATTGGGTAATGCAGGAAATAAACCCAAGGGTGGTATGGCTGTCACTAAGATGAGTTTGGGGCGATAACGCTCAGTTAACAATGTCAGTAACTCGGTTTGTTGGGCTAACCAATGATGACAACTTACTGACGAAGTGATGTCATTTACCCCAAGCGATGTAATGATAACATCAAAATGATCTTGACCTAAGATTGGATGTGACGATGTAATATGTTGATTTAACGACGTAAGCGTACTGGCTGTCGTAGCACCTGTTTTGGCAAACAAACCATAATTAACATCATTTTGCGGACGTAAATACTGGATAAGCTGTCCCAACAATGCGTGTTTTTGATGAGTAACGCCAACACCGGCAGCAGCAGAATCACCGAGTATCAGTAGACTCAAATCAGCATTAGTTGCCGTTTTACCTACACGATCGCCTTGTGGTTCAGGTAATTTTGGCGTAGTGCGTCTAACCTTAAGCCCCTGAAACACTAGTAACGGGGCTAATATGAGTGATACTCCCTGATACAGCACTGTTCATCCTTTATATTTTGAAACCATTTGATCATTTACGCTTAAATGTGAACTCAACGATTATCTGCAATAAATGTAACCACAACCTTGGCTAAGTTTTCACCCTTTTCTTCTTGTAAAAAATGGCCTGCATTAGTAATGGTGGTATGCTTTTGCCCTTTTGACCCAGGAATTAATTTTTGCATCAACTTATCGCCGCCAGCGGTTATTGGGTCTGAGTCACTAAATGCTGTCAAAAACGGCTTTTGCCACTGAGATAACACTTTCCACGCGGCACGATTTTTTTCAGCTGCAGGATCATCAGGCGTAATAGGCACTAATAACGGAAATTGCCGAGCGCCTTCTTTGTAACTTTCATCTGGAAATGGAGCATCATAGGCAGCGATAACCTCAGCAGATAAATCTTCCACAGAAGCGCGGTTGATGATGTTGCCAATTTGGAATTGCTCTACGTCTTGAGAATATTTCTGCCAATTTTTAAAGGCTTCTCCAGGGTCATAATCACCAGTGAGTAACATAGTGTTGGCAGCAACAATACGAGCATAGCGGTTAGTATCTTCTGCGGCTAAACGTAATCCAATTAATCCCCCCCAATCTTGACACACTAATGTAATGTTGCTGAGATCGAGTTGTAAAACCAATGATGTCATCCAATCAACATGACGTTGATAAGTATAATCAGAACGTTTACTTGGTTTATCCGAACGTCCAAAGCCCACCAAGTCAGGGGCAATTACTCGATGACCCGCTTGAACAAGAATAGGGATCATCTTGCGATAAAGAAAACTCCATGAAGGTTCACCGTGCAATAATAATATAGGTTCTGCACCTTTAGGGCCTTCATCAAGATAATGCACACGTAACTCACCGCCTTCACTATCGTCGACCATTAAATAGTTAGCAGAAAAATCGTAACCAGCCAAATGAGCAAAACAGCTATCATCGGTACGTAAAAATTCCATACACGTTCACATCCTTTTATTGTTGTTCTATCAATAATTATTGTTATTAGGATCGGTAGACCTTTGCTGCAAAAGCAGCCTTGAAAGGTCAACAGCCCCTAACATTAACAATGGATAGATGGATTAAATCGACACCCTGTTCACGTATTCATATCGTAAACTTGGCTATTATTTTACTCATTCAATATCTCGTGCATGAAGGCCAAAATACTGTTTAATTAACTGTTATTTATTAACTAAGATCTTTAATGGCACGACCTATTCCATCAACGGTTAACGGATACATTTTATCATTCACCAGTTGCTGAATAATTGAAATTGAATGGTGAATTTGCCATTGGCTTTCCGGTTGTGGGTTAAGCCATGCTACTTTGTTAAAATGCCCTAAAAGCCGGTTCATATACTCGATACCCGGTCTTTCATTCCAATGCTCAACGCTGCCACCTTTTGCGATGATTTCGTAAGGCCCCATGGTTGCATCACCGACGAAAATGACTTTATAGTCGGCACCAAATGTTCTGATGACTTCTTCTAAATCAATGACTTTATCAAAGCGTCGGTGATTATCTTGCCAAACTTTGTCGTACACACAATTATGAAAATAAAAAAACTTTAAGTGTTTAAACTCGCTGTGCGCCGCTGAAAAAAGTTCTTCACAAGTGTGAATATAATCATCCATAGAACCACCAATATCAAAAAACATCAGCACTTTTACGGCATTGTGACGCTCAGGTTCCATGTGCACATCTAGCATGCCACCATTTTGTGCTGTTGAGCGAATAGTGGTATTAATATCCAGCTTTTCACTGGCCCCTGTACGGGCAAATTTTCTGAGTTTTTTAAGTGCCAACTTAATATTTCGGGTACCAAGTTCACGGTCTTGATCGAAGTTTTTAAACTCACGTTTATCCCATACTTTCACCGCACTGTTATTGCGGTTTTTATCTTGGCCAACTCTGATCCCTTCAGGGTTATAGCCATAAGCGCCAAATGGAGAAGTACCGCCAGTGCCAACCCACTTGTTCCCGCCCGCATGACGTTTTTTCTGTTCTTCAAGGCGTTCTTTTAACGCCTTCATTAACTCTTCTAAGCCGCCTAACGATTTAAGTTTATCTTTTTCTTCTTGAGACAGATGTTTTTCAAACTCCTTTCTTAACCAGTCTTCAGGTAAGATTTGATCAAAAATATCAATACTCTCTATGCCTTTAAAATACTCCGCAAAAGCGTTGTCGAATTTGTCATAGTGAATTTCATCTTTAACCATGACAATTTTGGCTAGGTGATAAAAATCTTCTACATTGGCAAAAACCACCCCGGTTTTTAATACCGCAATTAGGTCTAATAGCTCACGTAAGCTACAAGGCACTTTATGCTTTTTTAGGGTAAGAAAAAAATCAATAAACACTATGTTATTACCTGTTTCTGCGGCTCATAAAGGCAAGCTTTTCAATTAAAGAAACGTCTTGTTCGTTTTTAAGTAATGCTCCAAACAAGGGAATAATATCTGATTGCTTATCGAGCAATGTATCTTGAGAAATGTCATCCGATATCAGCAGTTTGAGCCAGTCGATTAATTCAGATGTAGATGGTTTTTTCTTAATACCATTTACCTCGCGTAAATCGAAAAAAACCTCCAAGGCCTGCTGTAACAAATCTTGCTTAACATTCGGGTGGTGAACATCAATAATTTTTGCCATTTCATCTTTTGTTGGAAATTTAATGTAATGGAAAAAACAACGTCTTAAGAAAGCATCTGGCAACTCCTTTTCATTGTTAGAGGTAATGATAATAATGGGACGTTGCTTAGCTTTAATGACTTGTTGAGTTTCATAAACATAAAACTCCATTTTATCGAGCTCTTGCAGTAAATCGTTAGGAAACTCGATGTCTGCTTTGTCTATTTCATCAATTAATAAAATAGGTCTTTGCTCTTCTTCAAACGCTTGCCACAACTTACCTTTCACGATGTAGTTACCAATGTCGTGCACGCGCTCATCACCTAACTGGCTATCACGTAGACGTGAAACCGCGTCATATTCATATAAGCCTTGTTGTGCCTTGGTCGTCGACTTAATATGCCATTGATACAATTTACAATTAAGCGAGCGAGCGAGCTCTTCAGCTAATTGGGTTTTACCGGTTCCTGGTTCACCTTTAATTAATAACGGTTTTTCTAAGGCAATGGCGGCATTAACCGCTAATGTAAGCTCGTTTGAGGCAATGTAATTATCTGTACTTTTAAACATGGTCAACCTTTTCATTTATATCACTTTGTCGTAACAAAGCGTTGATTATATGTACATATATCATTAATAAACTGGCTTAGTCTCTACACAAGACAACAGCCAGTATTAAGCCACTTTGATGCTAACAGGAGTACCATTAAATGCTGCGTTTCCTGTTAATACATCGACTCTATTTGCATCGGTTAATTCATTCATGCTCACGCCAGGCTGTAAAGCTGCAACCGACATGTTTGTGCCTTGTTGATTATGCCCCCACCCTTGAGGCATAGTGACAACACCTTGCTGAATATCGTCAGTAATCATGACTTCAATTTCTATTTCACCAACCGCCGAACTCACCTTAACAAGTTGGCCTTGTTTAACCCCGAGGTGTTTCGCATCTTCAGAATGCACCTCTAATGTACAAGGATTTTTCCCCTTCGTTAGCCGAGCTGAATTTTGTGTCCAGGTATTATGGCTTTTAACTAACCTGCGGCTGATTAAATCAAACGGGTAGTCTGTAGACCTTACTGATTGAGTCATCACTTCATTTAACCGAGGTAAGTCATCAATATAAACTTGAGGGAATAAGTCGACCTTCCCAGTGGCAGTTTTTATGCGTTGTTCAATACAAGGCATTAGTGGACCAATATCAATACCGTGAGGATTATCGATTAATTTTTGTAAGCTCATGCCTTGTTCGCCATAAGGACCATTTTTTAATTCCATATCGAGCATAATTTCTGGGGTAATGTTATGCATAGGGTCGTCAGCAGGAATATTGAGCATTCTTGCAGAAATTTCTTTAAGAATTTGCCAGTCACTGCGTTGATCTGGATCTTTTTCAAATAACGGTGGCGAATATTTAACCGTGTTTCTCACAGAGAATGAATTAAAGAAGATATCGTAATGTGAGTTCTCGACCCCCGTGGTACCCGGCAAAATAATATCGGCATATTTTGTGGTTTCATTTAAGTAAATATCAACCGACACCATGTAGTCTAAATCAGCAAAAGCTTGCGCTAATTTATGACCACTAGGCGCAGACAGTACAGGATTACCCGCAATAGTTATTAAGCTCTTAATTTGTCCTTCACCAGGAGTTTGTATCTCCTCTGCTAAGGTGGCCACGGGGAATTCACCATTAAAAAATGGTAGGCCTCTAACTCGTGATTTATGTTGGCCAAATGAAGTTTTATGCCCACTTTTATGGTTTCGTAAAAGATCAAAAGCAGGTTGTGGAAACATCGCCCCACCAGGACGGTCAAAGTTGCCGGTAATAATGTTGAGCACATTGGTTAACCATAAACATATGCCACCAAACGTTTGCGTTGACGCGCCCATACGGCTATAGCAAACAGCAGACTCTGCCGCAGTCATGTCATTTGCCAAGGTACGTATCGTTAATGCTTCAATACCCACAAATTTCGCCACCGTTTCAGGTGAATACGCTTTGGCAAGGTTTGCAACCTCATCAAGCCCTTCTACTCTGTGTTCTAAATGGCGTAAATTCACCTTGTTACTGGCAAAAACACAGTGGATTAACGCAAGCAGTAATAAGGCATCTTTTTCAGGACGAATAAAAATATGTTGGTCGGCAATTTTAGCGGTACGGGTTTTACGTGGGTCAACCACGACAATTTTACCGCCACATTTTTGAATCGCCTTGATCCGCCCTATCACATTCGGCGCCGTCATCATGCTACCATTTGAGACAACGGGATTACCTCCAATAATCAACATAAAATCAGTTCGATCAATATCAGGTACAGGGATTAACATGCCTGCACCAAACATAAAATTAGACGCGACATGATGTGGTAGTTGGTCTGCAGACGCTGAACTAAATCGGTTTATGGTGCCAAGTGACTTCATAAATGGTTTAAGCACTAACGCATTACCTAAGCTATGGGCATTAGGATTTCCTAAATATACTGCCAATGCATTTTTGCCATGTTGTTGTTGAATCGCTTTAAATTTACCAGTTATTTCGCTAAATGCATCATCCCAACTAATTGCCTCCCAACCTGATTTAGTGCGTTTAATCGGCGTTTTTAAGCGGTCTTTATCTGTATAAAAATCTTCTAACGCCAGAGCCTTAGGGCAATTATAACCTTGACTAAATGGATCTAATTGATCGCCTTTAATCGACAAAATTTGTTTATCTTTATAACTAATTTCCAAGCCACACATGGCTTCGCAAATATTGCAGTTTCGATAATGGGTGTTAATCTCGCTCATATTGGTAACCTGACTTGGAATAATGAAAAGAAATTGTCGCTGTTAAAATAGGTCTTCAAACCATTTTTTTATGCCGCCAATAACGACCATCGACTTAAGCTTAAACAGTGCTAAGGTGTCACCGTCTTCGAGTTCTGGTTCACCGCAACGCGGATCTGAACGTTGAAGCGCCCCAGTCATACTGTGATCAATCGCAATGGGTTCACAGCCATGATCTGATTCGCAAATAAAATCCCATTTTTCTCGAGCCGGCAAATGACACGTAAAACAATTGCCCCCGAAACGATTATTAACATCAACAAAACCACGTTTGGAAATAGTAGAACCTTGCTCACTCACCTCTAATTCAAAAAACTCCCAGTCTCCCGTCGCGGGAAAAGTACCCGCGTCACGTTTTACCATCACTTCTGTCGGTACAAGTTGTACAACAGACCCCGCGGGGTAAATAGCCCCTTCCGGCGCGTTTGCTGCCGCTAATGTTGCATCGACATTGCCAAGGACATTATCAACATAGAAATGGCGAACTGGGGTCATGTCTCTGATACAATTGAAACTTTTTTCATCAATAGTGACAGCATTGGTTGCTGCATGTATTGAAAATGCGCTGATACTTATCATCAACGAGCTAATAGCAGTCGTTAATATTTTTGTTGGCATATTCATGTTTAATTCCATTTAACGAGTCAAATCACTTGAAGTAGCTTCATACCATTGAGGTCGGTTATGCATAAAACAACCTCAATTTAATGAATAAAGCATTATCAAAAATTCTTTGCCCTACTAACCTATTGCATTAGCACACAATAGGTTAGCGCTTAACGCAACGATGAGTGTGGGGTTACGCTTTGCAAACAAAAAATGACTCTGTTGATAATTGATAAGCTTGATATTGCGACTTACCTTTATCCACTATATATCGTACTAAGGTTAAATTAAGTCATTGAAATATATTGATTATAATTTAACGATTAACTTACCTTTATTGTCGCCAGTAAAAAATAAATTTAATCCGGTGATGGCCGACTCAAGCCCATTTAGCACATGCGCACGATGTTTAATCTGACCTTTCATGACATACGGTGTTAATTTTTCTAATAAGGCAGGAACATCACCAAAATGATCTGGCATTGTAAAACCTTGAATAGTTAGACGCTTTTTAATTACTTGGATCCAGTTTGGGCCTAAATCAGGCACGGCTTTTGGGTAATCAGCAATCATGCCACACACAACAACACGTCCATGAGCATTCATTTTTGCAACGACATGGTGCTGAATTGGACCACCAGTATTTTCAAAATACACGTCTACACCGTCGGGTGTCAGTTCTGCTAATTTTGCGGCTAAATCATCGGTTTTGTAATTGATTGCACCATCAAAACCCAGCTCATTAACTATCCAATCTGCTTTTTCTTGGCTGCCAACTACGCCTATCACTCGTAGACCATCAGCTTTGGCGAGCTGACCAACGATAGACCCTACCGAACCCGCAGCACCAGAGACAACAATGGTTTCACCTTTTTTTGGCTTTCCAACCCCATAAAGGCCTTGGGTTGCCGTTAAACCAGGTAATGCAAATACTGACAAAATGGCTTCATCAGGCAAAGGGGCAGTGACTTTATTTAATCCAGTACCATTACTGAGAAAATACTCTTGCCAGCCCATCATGCCCATTACGCGATCACCAACCTTAAAATCTGGGTGATGACTTTCTACAATTTCACCAATACCAGAACTGCGCATCACCTCTCCGAGTGCAACAGGCGGAATATAACTTTCTGTATCAGCGCTCATCCAACCAAACATGGCAGGGTCAAGTGACATGTGTTTCTGTTTCACTAAAAACTGGCCTTCACCGACCTTGGGCATTGGCTTTTCAACGACTTCAAATAATTCAGGACCAATTGGGCCAGCGGCTGGACGTGCGATTAAGTTGATTGCTGTATATGTGGTCATATTATTGTTCTCTTTTTATGTAAATTATCGATTAACGTACTCACGTGAAGTACTTAATCAAGTAACTGGTGGATGTTTTTAATACTGCTAATGTTTTGTTGTTGATAAAATTTTTTAAAATGTTCTGCTAACGTTTCACTTTCAACAAAAACTTGCTGCCAATATTGGATTCGTTGCGCGGGTTTCATTTTTATGAAGTCGCTACGATCGGGTATTTTGTTAAAAGGAAGCGAGTCAACAAATGCTGCTGAAGGACACAGCAATACCGTTTTATCGTAATGTGCTAACCTGACTTTTCGGGATAACTTTTTATCAAACCAGCCAGCTTTCAATGTGGAACTAAAGTGAGGATAAAGGGTTAACCCTTCATTTTGTATTTTAAAATCAAAATGATAATCAATAATCCCTCCATCTCGATACATGCCTTGGGGACAACCTGCAATGTCTTTTATACCTTGCATCACCATAGGAATTGAACCCGACGCCAGCAGTGCTCCCTTGATGTTATTTTGGCTAAATGGCACAGTAGTGGTTACGATGTTATCCGGATCAAACAGCGTTAAATCGCTTTGGTTATGCTGAAATATATAACGTTCATACTGGCTGCTAAGTAATGGTCGACTGACGGTATTTCGAATAAAACTATTAGCGAGTCCTAATCCTTGTAGCAACTTGTTTTCTGATGCGACGAAACCATTGCATTTGGCCACAATAAAATGCGCTTTAAATATTTTATTCGTCATTATTTCATTTGCGCCAGCATCACCTAAAAGCACATCAAGTAGTTCAATGGCTTTAGTGGTAATCTCTTCTGGCTGTGGTTTAGTATCGTCAGAATACACCGTTTCACTGTAGTTTTTAGCTAAACGTTTAATGGCTTCAACAGGATCATTTTGGGCAAAGCACGCAGCACGAAATGCACCAGCACTTGAACCAATGACATTTAAAGGGGTCTCTCTTCCTTTAAAAAATGTTCCAAAGAGGTACTTGTCTAATCCCAATAAAGTGAACCATTTAGGGCCACCACTAGCACCAAGAAATGAGCTAAATAATTCAGGATAAAAGCCATATTTGTGGATTTTTTTTAAGGCCGTTTCACCAGCATATATTTCTAACATATCATTCTTATTATTATCGTGTCGGCTGCTAGGCCGACACTAGAACGTCATCAAAGATTAAGACTGTTTACGAAGGTCTTTACGTAACACTTTACCTACATTGCTTTTAGGTAATTCATTCATAAATTCGATAATTTTAGGACGCTTATAATTGGTCAACATCTCGTTACAATGATCAAAGATATCTTGTTCGGTTAAGCTTGGATCTTTGCGAACAATATACACTTTGACTCGCTCACCGGTGGCATCACAGGATACCCCCACAGCTGCCGCCTCAAGAACGCCTTCATGCATGACGATAACTTCTTCAATTTCGTTCGGAAATACATTAAAACCAGACACATTGATCATGTCTTTTTTGCGGTCAACAATTTTAAAGAAACCGTTTTCGTCCATGGTGGCGATATCCCCCGTCGCAAGCCAACCATCGATTAATACTTCATCGGTTGCTTTTTGACGGTTGTAATAACCTTTCATTACTTGTGGCCCTTTAACCCACATTTCGCCTGGTTCACCTAGCGCAACGTCTTCACCATCGGCACCGACTAAACGAATATCCGTTGACGATGCTGGTAACCCAATTGAACCATTGTAGCTTTTTTGGTTATATGGGCTCATTGTGACTAAAGGTGCACATTCGGTTAAACCATATCCTTCTAAAAGGCGACTCTTAGTGACTTTTTCCCAATGTTCGGCAACAGGGCGTTGCACAGACATTCCCCCACCAAAGCCCATTTTTAACGCACTGAAATCCAGTTTATCGAAACCAGGTGTGTGAAGCAGTCCATTAAATAATGTATTAACGCCAGTAATAACGGTAAAGCGATATTTAGCCAACTCTTTCACAAACCCTGCCATGTCTCTTGGATTGGTAATTAATAAGTTGGTCCCACCAAACGGCAAAAAGGCTAAACAGTTCGACGTCAACGCATAGATATGATAAAGCGGCAATGCCGTAACAATGATCTCCTTACCAATTTCGTAAACATTTTTAGTTACCGCATTAGATTGTTCTAGGTTAGCAACCATGTTGCGGTGCGTCAGCATTGCGCCTTTAGATGGCCCAGTGGTTCCACCTGTATATTGTAAAAAGGCTAGATCTGATCCAACAACATCTACAGGCATAAATGTTTGCTTGCTGCCCTTGGCCATAGCATCATTAAATTTAACCGAATTTGGTAAATTGAACTCTGGAACCAATTTTTTGACATGTTTAATCGCACCATTAATTAATGCACCTTTAATAATACCTAATCGGTCACCTACGCCAGTTGTAATAACATGTTTAACATCCGTTTTATCAATCACAGATTGTAATACATGGCCAAAGTTTTCAAGGATAAGGATAGCTTTAGTACCCGAGTCTTTTAATTGATGTTCTAACTCACGGGCGGTATACAAAGGGTTAACGTTAACGATTGTCAGGCCTGCAATAAGAGCACCAAATAACGCAATAGGATATTGCAGCGTGTTGGGGATCATAATGGCAAATTTATCGCCTTTAACTAGGCCTAAATCTTGCTGTAAGTAAGCGGCAAAATCAGTCGCTTGCTGTGCAAGCTGTTGATAAGTAATACTGACATCCATGTTAATGAACGCGGTATTACTTGCATATAACTTGGTATATTTAAAAAACAAATCTGCTAAAGAGTTATATTTATCGGGATCGATTTCAAACTCAACCCCAGGCGGATAACTCTTTTCAAGCCAAATCTTTTCCATAATATTGTCCCCAAATGTTACGTTATTAGCGGCTGCAAAGTTCATCTCGAATGCGTAATAGAACCTAATACTCTAGCAGCTATGTTTATTATTATTGTCAATGATGCACACTTACTTACGGTTTGTTTTTTGGATAAGAATCCGCTTTATAACACTTCAAATAATCCTGCAGCGCCTTGACCACCACCAATACACATACTGATAACTACATATTTAACACCACGGCGTTTACCTTCAATCAACGCATGCATCGTCATTCTGGTCCCGCTCATGCCATAAGGATGGCCAATTGAGATGGCTCCGCCATCGACATTTAAACGGTCTGCAGGAATACCCAATTTTTCGGCACAATAAATCACCTGAACGGCAAAGGCTTCATTGATTTCCCATAAACCAATATCATCAATGGTTAAGCCATGGCGCTCAAGTAACTTAGGGATGGCATAAATAGGACCAATACCCATTTCATCGGGTTCGCACCCAGCAACCACCATACCACGATACACACCTAAAGGAGCCAAGCCACGTTGTTCAGCTAATTCACGATCCATAACCACTACGGCGGCAGCGCCATCAGAAAGTTGTGATGCGTTACCTCCAGTGATTGAACCATTATCTTTAACAGCTTTTAAGCCTGCTAAGCCTTCGATATTGGTGGAAGGACGATTACCTTCATCTTTGGTTAAGGTAACTTGCTCTTTACTAATATCACCACTGGCTTTATCCATGACCAATTTAGTACAGGTAACGGGTACTATTTCATCATCAAATTTACCTTCTGCTTGAGCAGCCGCTGTGCGTTGTTGTGATGTTAATGCATATGCATCTTGGGCTTCGCGTGAAATATCATATCGATTTGCGACCACTTCAGCGGTATCAAGCATGGGCATGTAAATAGCGGGACGATACGCTTTAACACTTGGATCGACTGCACGGTGCATGTTCATTTTATCGTTTTGCACCAAACTAATTGAATCACAACCACCGGCAACAACAACTTTCGCGCCATCACACACAATATGATTAGCGGCGATTGCAATTGACATTAAACCTGAAGAGCATTGACGATCAACTGTCATCCCTGGCACCGACACAGGTAAATGAGCAGCCATAGCCACTTGACGACCAAAGTTCATACCTTGATTACCTTGGGTTAACGCTGCACCAAAGATACAATCTTCAATTTCATTTGGATCGATACCGGCTCTTTCTACTGCTGCGTTTACGGCAACAGCGGCTAACGTTGGGGCCGATAAATCGTTAAAGGCACCACGGTACGCTTTACCGATAGGCGTTCTGGCGGCTGATATAATGACTGCTTCTTTCATGATAATTCCTATTATTCTATTTATTGTTAGACTAATCTTGTTGCTGCTATTCACAATGATTTAAGCAGTCTTTTAATCCTTTCTACGCAATGAATTATTGTTGCTGAGACTTCATAAATGCCATTGCTTTAAGGACGAATTTCTCACCTTGTTGTGCACCAGACACAAGCGCTTTTTGATTATGTTGATCCGTTAGTTGGTTCCAATTTTCACGAACTGATTCAGGGCTTTGTGATGCTTTAGGAATAAAGCAGCCTTCTGTTTCAAAAATACTGGCACTTGAATAACCACCGGCTCCGGCACATAAAATAAAGCGATTAGGAGCGCCTTCATCGCACAACGTAAGCATACCTGCGGTGACCGCTTCTGGAGCAAATGCTTTAACGATTTCTTCAGGCATTAAATCTTCTGTCATACGCGTACCGGCAGTTGGTGCAAGTGCATTGATATTGATATTATTTTTTGCACCTTCAAGCACTAAGGTATTCATTAAGCCAAGTACCGCCATTTTAGCGGCACCATAGTTAGACTGACCAAAGTTACCGTACATGCCACTGGATGATGTCGTCATCACAATACGGCCATAGTTTTGTTGCTTCATAATTTCCCACACGGCTTTAGTGCAGTTAACCGACCCCATAACATGTACATCCATGACTAATTTAAAGTCATCTAAGGTCATTTTTGAAAACGATTTATCACGCAAAATACCAGCGTTATTAATTAAAATATCAACGCGTCCCCATTTGTCCATGGTTTGCTGAACCATATCTTGTACTTCATCAAAGTTAGCTACGTTTGCACCATGGCTGATGGCTTCGCCACCCATTTCTTCGATTAAAGCAACTACCTCTTGCGATGCTGCCGAAGATGCACCACTGCCATCACGTGCACCGCCTAAATCATTAACAACCACTTTGGCACCACGTCTAGCTAACTCCAATGCATGTGAACGCCCTAAACCGTTACCCGCACCTGTTACAATAGCTACTTTTCCTGCAAAATTGATCGTCATAATGTTTCCTTAGCGCTTTCTTTAGTCGGTATTATTTTTTATTATTAAAGTGAATATGATTGTTACTTAACCATTTGCACTGATATCCACTCAGCAACAAGTGCAGGTGTATCTACACCTTCAATTTCAATAGTGACTTCGGTGGATAAGCGAAATTGTCCTGGTTTTTTTTCTTCAATAGAAAGGGTTTTGGCGTGTGCTCTAATGCGACTGTTAACGGTAACAGGTTGCAAAAATCTCACTTTGTCGAAACCCGCATTTAGACCCATATAAAAACCATCAATCATGACGCTAAACTCTTCAGCAAAATGAGACAGCATTGATAGTGATAAAAAACCGTGAGCAATGGTTGATCCAAATGGTGTTGCTTTAGCTTTTTCTTCATCGACATGAATAAATTGATGATCTAGAGTGCAATCTGCAAATTGATTGATCTGACTTTGAGTGACTTGGTACCAGCTTGTAGGCTCTGCTTGAAAACCATTATAGTTAGCTATGTCGTTTCGATTAATTACTGTCGGCATTGTTCCCTTTCCTCTTCAACTTCAAGATACTATCCATGAATAAAATTTAAGCGATAACTCATGCTAATGGTGGTAGAGCAATTAAACAAATGAATAGTTTTGATACTAAGATATTCGCAAGATGAATAGAAAGGCGAGTTATAGCAGTACGAAGTAAAAAACAAAAAAACATTACCGAATGAATCGATAATGTTTTAAATTTTATTGATTTAATAAATGGTTAACGTGTTAATACATTGAAATTAATATTATTAGTTAAAACCAGTCACTCTGCATGTCAAAGCTTGTACTGTCAGTGTTAACCAATAAGCTAGACCATAGCGAAATTTTGGGCAGTTCAAATCGATAAAAATACTGACAAGCCTGTAATTTACCGTGATAAAAATTAACATCTGCTTGATGAGGTTGTTTAGTCAAGGCTTTAGTGGCAACAATACTTTGTTTAATCCATAACCATGCGATAATCACATGACCAAACAGTTCTAAATACTTAACCGAATTAGCTAAGGCTAAATCAATATTTTTAGTCGACATTGCCGTTAATACCGCATCTGTTGTAATGGTTAACGTTTCAACCGCTTGACTTAACTGGTTTGAAAACTCATTCAAGTTGTCATATTGCTTTGCCTCATCAATGGTTTTCAAAATTTCATTCAACGTTGCTTTATAACCTTGCATCTTGTTCATCGGTACTTTACGGGTCATCAAATCTAAAGATTGGATCCCTGTGGTCCCTTCGTGAATGGGATTTAAGCGGTTATCACGATAAAACATTTCGACCGGATGTTCGTTGATATAACCATGGCCGCCCATCACTTGAATCGCTAATGAATTAGCTTTTGGGCCGTATTCTGATGGCCATGTTTTAATAATAGGGGTTAAAAAATCTAACAGTGTATGGGCATATTGACGTTGCTCTGGTGTTTCAGCGGTATGTTCATCATCACTTAATTGAGTACCATATAGCACTAAGGCCATAGCCCCTTCTGCAAACGCTTTTTGCGCCAACAACATCCTTTTTACATCGGCATGCTCAATGATATTGACCATCGGAGACAATGGATCCTTACACGAAGGTAAGCGACCTTGCGGGCGGTTTTTTGCATAATCTACTGAGTATTGATAACCCGCAACTGCCAGTACCGCACCACTGGTACCAACCATGATGCGAGCTTCATTCATCATATGGAACATGTACTTTAAGCCACAGTGTTCTTCACCAACTAAATAACCAACTGACCCATTTTTTTCTCCAAAACTCAATGCCGTCGATGTTTGCGCTCGTCCACCCATTTTATGAAATAAACCTGCAAGCGCTACTTCATTGTCTGCACCAATAGAACCGTCATCATTCAGCAAAAACTTAGGCACTACAAATAATGAAATCCCTTTAACACCTTTAGGTGCCCCTTGAATGCGCGCTAGTACCAAATGAACGATATTGTCACTTAAATCATGATCGCCACCTGAGATAAAGATTTTATTACCCGTTACGCGATATGTGCCATCTTCTGCCCTAACCGCTTTAGTTGATAAATCACCTAAGCCTGAGCCACTGCCTGGTTCTGTCATTGCCATCGTGCCCATAAACCGACCTTCACGCATAGGTTTTACCCACGTTTCAATCAACTCGGCACTGCCATGGGCTTGCAGTAAATTGGCATTCGCAGTGGTTAACATGTTGTAACCCATGCCGACACCACCGGCTACACTCAAAAAAGACCCTGCGGCACTGGCTATTATTGGTGGCAGTTGCATACCACCTAAATCATAATCAGCTGTCGCAGACCCAATACCAGACCCATTAACCGCATCAATGGCCGTTTTAAGCTCCGGCACGATATGCACTTTTTTACCATCAAAAGTCGGTTGTTCAACATCCATCTTTTGACGAATAGGAAGGAAATATTTTTCTGCAATCGCTTTTGCGGTGTTAACCACTTCATTGAACGTTTGGCGATCATGATCTTGATAACGTTCTCGTTTAGTCAATCCTTCACTATCAAACAGTTCATAAAGCATAAATTCAAGATCACGTTCATTCATTAACGTTGCAGGCATAATATTCTCTTCTTATCTTGTTACTGAGCAGGTTTTCTGTCATTCAAGTAATGTGTCTTTGATACGGTTAAAACGCAGATACGCCACCATCAACCGCAATACATTGACCTGTCATATAAGTGTTTGCTGGTGACAACATCATTAGCATCACAGCAACGATTTCTTTAGGTTCACCAAGACGATGCATAGGCGCACCACGGGCCATTTTCTTTTGTTTTTCTTCGTCTGCGAAGTTGGTCACCATAGGCGTTAGGGTAAAGAATGGGCAAATAGCATTAATACGAATATTCTCGCGGCCATATTCAACTGCACCCGTTTTGGTTAAACCAATAACGGCATGTTTAGCCATCGCATAAGCACTGCCTCGAGCCGCACCACCAAGGCCTGCCATAGAGCTAACATTAAGAATGGCTCCCTCACCTTGCTTAAGCATTTGTTGTATTTGATGACGCATACCAAATTGCACACCCTTAACGTTTACGGCAAATTGGCTGTCCATCACCGACTCGTCGATATGATGTAGCGGCATAAACTCATGGGCAATACCTGCATTATTCACGCCAATGTCAACTCGACCAAAATGTTCAATTGCAGTATCAACCATGGCTTTACATGATGCATCTTTAGATACATCACATTTCATTGCGATAACAGAAGCGCCACTAGAGGCAATATCATCAGCCACTTTATGAACACCCGCTTCATTAATGTCGCTTATAACTAATTTTGCGCCACGTTTGGCTAATTCTTCAGCGAGAAGCTTGCCAAAACCTTGTGCTGCGCCTGTTATAACGGCAACCTTACCGGTAAAGTCTAATAATGGATCCATGGGAGTAACTCCTGTAATTGAGGGTCTTGTTTATGTTGTTTTTATGATTTTGATTTACTGATAACGTCTAATGCCATTTGCGCTAAAGGCGCTACAAACGAACCCACTTTATTAGCATGTTCGTTAGAGGCATTGCCTTCTGTTGCACGTTTGGCCACACCTTGTGCGATAGCGGCCAAACGAAAGAAACTAAACGCAAGATAAAACGCCCAGTTTTCGATTCGTGCAATCCCCATTCGCTGGCAATATTGAGCGACATACTCTTCTTCTGTTGGAATACCTAAACTTGCTCGATCGATATCTTTTAAACCATCAATGGTTCCCATGCCTGCAGGCATACGTAGTTGCATACACTGATAAGCTAAATCTGCAAAAGGGTGACCTAGTGTTGAGAGCTCCCAGTCAAGTAAAGCAATCACCTTAGGTTTGTCTTTGGCAAACATCATGTTGTCTAAGCGAAAATCGCCATGGACTAAACAAACACGTCCATCATCTTCTGGTATGTGTTCTTCCAACCACTGAATAAGCGCATCCATTGCTGGAATTTCGTTCAGTTCGGTAACGCGATATTGCGAACTCCAGCGACCAAACTGACGCTCAAAATAATTACCTGCTTTACCATAATCAGATAAACCAACGGCATCAACGTCAACACGATGCAAAGCAACTAACACATTATTCATTGCGTCATACATTGCTGAGCGTTGTTCATTTGTGTCTATTTCGGGTAACGATGCGCTCCAGTAAACGGTCCCATCGCAATATTCCATTAAATAGAACATTGAACCGATAATAGTGGTGTCTTCACACAAATGAAAAACCTTAGCGACAGGCACCGCACTGTCTTTTAGGGCATGTAACACTCTATATTCACGGTCAACAGCATGGGCTGATTTGAGTAACTTGCCCGGCGGTTGACGTCGTAACACATAGACACCAGATGCTGAAGTGACTTTATAAGTTGGGTTAGATTGACCACCAGAAAACTTTTCCAAGGTGATCGGCCCTTTAAAGCCTTTAACATGTTGCTCTAAATAAGCACTAAGTTGTTCATTATCGATAGGGAATACTTGTGGCATTTAGCAATACTCTTGTTTTATTGATTTAGTCTGTCGAATTCAAATGCAGGTTGAAACGCGATGTAGCGCTTCAACCTACTATCGATTTATTCAACGATTTTTTTTACTAAATCGCGACCCAGCTGCATCATATGCACTTGGTCTGGGCCATCGGCTAAACGAAGCGTACGCTGGCCAGCCCATGCATGAGCTAAAAAGGTATCTTGACTGACCCCAACCGCACCGTGACATTGTATGGCGCGGTCAATCACATCAAGAGACATGCTTGGAGCAACAATTTTAATCATTGCAATTAAGTCTTTAGCGGCTTTATTACCGTCGCTATCCATTTTTTGCGCTGCTTTTAAGGTCATTAAACGCGCCTGCTCAATTTGACAAGCTGATTTAGCAATGTCTTCACGAACAGATTGTTGTTTTATCATCGGTTGACCAAATACAATGCGCTCACTAACGCGTTTACACATTAAATCTAATGCTCGCTGTGCTATTCCCACCGAGCGCATGCAATGGTGAATTCGACCAGGGCCAAGACGTCCCTGTGCAATTTCAAACCCTTTACCTTCACCCACAATAATATTCTCAACAGGAACACGAACATTGGTAAATGTGACTTCACCGTGGCCTTCTGGGGAATCGTCATAACCGAACACTTTCATTGGTCTAACTAAAGTGACTCCAGGCGTATTCATCGGCACAAGCACTTGTGATTGTTGAATATATCTATTGCTATTGCCAGGGTCCGTTTTGCCCATCACAATCATGATTTCACATTGTTTACGACACGCACCACTAATGTAAAACTTACGCCCGTTAATGACATATTCATCGCCATCTCGCTCAATGCGTAATTCAATATTGGTTGCATCGCTTGAAGCCACCTCAGGTTCTGTCATTGCAAAAGCAGAACGTATTTTTCCTTCAAGTAATGGCTCTAACCATTGCTTTTTCTGTGCTTCATTACCGTATTTGGCTAATACTTCCATATTGCCAGTATCAGGTGCAGCACAGTTGAACACTTCTGGCGCCCACATTACCTTGCCCATAATTTCAGCAAGCGGTGCATATTCTAAATTAGTTAACCCAGCACTGTATTTGCCGTAAGCTACCGGTAAAAACAAATTCCATAAGCCTTCTGCTTTTGCTTTTGCCTTAAGTTGTTCCATTAAAGGTGGTGTTGACCATGGGTCTAATTCAACTTGTTTATGCATTTCATCCTCAACGGGATACACATGTAAATCCATAAAGTCATTGACTCGTTTGATTAACCCTTGAACTTTTTCACTGTATTCAAAATTCATTTTATATCCTTTTACTGGGTAATTACGGCGTTAATAGGTGCTGTAATGATTGCCTAGCCTTGTGTTTAGGACTGACTAACTCAGCGACATTAATGACTTCTTATTAAATGGCTTAATGTCATCAATCGCATTGTGTTTAATTTTATTAACCCACTGCGGATCAACTAATAACGCACGGCCAATCCCGACTAAATCAAATTCGTCGTTGTTTAATCGTACTAATAACTCATCAATTCCGGTTGGGTTTGAGGTACCAGATAAATCAGCGTTTCCTTCGCCAATAAAGTCAGCATCTAAGCCAACGTTACCAACGGTAATAACTGGTTTATGGGTCAATTTTTTGGTCCAACCTGCAAGGTTTAGGTCTGAACCTTCGAATTCTGGCACCCAGAATCGGCGCGTACTAGCGTGAAAAATGTCAACGCCAGCCTCACTTAACAAACCTAGGAAGGTGCCTAGTTCGGCAGGGGTTTGACATAATTTAGCGCTGTAATCTTGTTGTTTCCACTGTGAAAAACGGAAGATAATTGTAAAGTCTTCACCTACAGCAGCGCGGATGGCTTTAACAATTTCAACACCAAAGCGAGTACGATTTTCTAACGAGCCACCATATTGGTCGTCACGTTGATTTGTCCCTTCCCAGAAAAATTGATCGACCAAGTAACCGTGGGCGCCATGAACTTCAATAGCATCAAAACCAATATTTTTAGCATCCAGTGCGGCTTGTGCAAATGACGCAACCACCTCATCAATGTCGGCTTGGGTCATCGCGACGCCATTTGCAGCGCCGGGCTTATATAAACCTGAAGGGCTATAGGCTGGTGACTCTTTATCGGGACCAATGCCAGGTTTTCTTACTGCCCCAACATGCCAAAGTTGTGGGGCAATTTTGCCACCGGCTGCGTGGACTTCATCAACAACATGTTTCCAACCCGCTAATGCTTGTTCGCCGTATATAGCCGGAACATTTTCATATCCATTGGCGGCTTTATGGGAAATAAATGTTCCTTCAGTGATAATAAGACCAACATCGCCTTCTGCACGACGTCGGTAATACGCTGCAACCTCTTCATTGGGCACATAGTTAGGTGAAAATGCACGTGTCATCGGAGCCATTACAGTTTTATTTTTTAAAGACAACGATTTGGTGTTAAAAGATTCAAATAACTTATTAATACTGGTTTTACTATCGTTATTCATGTCGGTTTCCTAGCGTTAAATGACTTATTTTATTATTGTTGTTAAATTGATTAATTTACTTATGTACGCTTAACCAATTAAATAACCACCATCAACATTAATGGCAGTGCCAGTTGTATAGCTAGATGCATTGGATGCTAAATACAAAACGGTGCCAGCCATTTCATCTGGTTGTGCAACACGTCGCATTGGCACGTGATGCATCATTTGCTTCAGAATGGTTGGATTATCCACTAAGGCTGATGCAAATTTGGTGTCTGTGCCACCAGGTAATAGCGCGTTCACACGAATATTAAATTGAGCACACTCTTTCGCAAATGCTTGCGTCATGGAAATAACCGCAGCTTTAGTAATAGAATAAATACCTTGGAAATCACCCGGAATAACACCATTCACCGAAGCCACATTAATAATTGAGCCGCCGCTTTCTTTCATTAACTTCGCGCCTTGGGTCGACATAAAGAAATACCCACGAATGTTCACATCGACAGTTTTTTGAAAAGCCGTTAAATCGGTATCAATAATATGACCAAAATATGGATTTGCCGCTGCATTATTGACCAAAATATCTAGCTTGCCATGCTGCTCTTTTATAGTGGCAAAAATTGAATCAATTTGTTCCATTTCACCTATATGACAAGCGATTGCTTGCGCACTGCCACCTGCGGCAGTAATCTGATCGACAACTGCTTGGCATGCTTCAATTTTTCTGCTCGAAACAATGACATGAGCGCCGTACTGAGCTAATACTTTAGCAACGCTTTCCCCAATACCACGGCTTGCACCGGTCACGAGTGCAACCTTCCCTGTTAAATCAAATAAATTGCCATTGTTCATTTTATTTCCTTAATTTTTTGTTAATGATTCAAAGCATCAATGGGTACGTTATTATCTAAAGGTTACCCAGTCATCGCCTGCCTGCTCTAAGTGGCTGTAGTTATTAAAGTAATCAACACTTAGCATGTTCTCGGAGAATAACAGTTTTGTCACACCGGTATTTCTGGCTTGTTGGTTCATGGCCAATGTTTGTTGATCACTCAATTGCAAAATATGTTGCACTATCGCTGAAATTGTTCCGCCAGAGGTAAACACTAAAATGTCTTTACTATTTTTAGTGTCACTGGCTACTGCGCTGAGAACACGTTTATTTGCTAATTCTTGCTCAATAATGTTGTGTAGCGCCCGAATACAGCGCGCCTTAAATTGAGGCCAACTTTCCTTGTATTCATGGTCCTTATCACCAGACACCCATCGTTCTAGCGCCTGAGAAAACTCTTTTTGCAGGGTTTTATTAGGCTCGTTCCGTTGGTTGATTTCCGCACTCATTTCGGCGAAATTATTCCACTGGGCATTGTATTTTTGTAAAATATCAACGTGGTCAAACTCATTAAAACCAGAATGGATTACCATGGGTGTCGACTCACCTTGGTACCCTTTCACAAAGCTGGTTAACGTTTGTCCATGGCGTAATAAATCACCACAATAGAACTTACTTGGTGTCGCTCTAGAACTCCAATACTGGCCTAATATTGTCGCTTGTTGGCTACCTTTATTTGACAGTTGATCGTAATCAGTACTTCCAAAAGATGCCTGC
The DNA here is from genome assembly GCF_053850585.1 of Shewanella sp. A22. NCBI lineage: Bacteria > Pseudomonadati > Pseudomonadota > Gammaproteobacteria > Alteromonadales > Shewanellaceae > Shewanella > Shewanella sp. A22. The sequence continues at coordinate 6,112 of NZ_JBSQBN010000020.1, read as the reverse complement.
CCGTGTCGAATCAAGTAAATTGCTGCCATATTAGGTCTCTAACTGAATAAAAGTGATGATCCAATACGGAATCAAATTAACTAACTGTTTAAATTGTCTTTAATCTCAAACGAACAAGCTAAAATGCAACATTGCATCGGGTGTAAAATCGTTTTGCTTGTCCTACAAACTTATTATTGTCATGAGTATCGGCTGTAAATCTGCTCTGCACCGAATCTACTTGACTATGCTAATCCCAACATCTAAATTGAACAAATGAATAGTTCTAATACCCTACTATTTGTATTTTAAATAGTAGATACAGATTAAGATATTTTAAATCTATGCAGTGAAATCACCGGAGTGTGTATGAAAATTGATTTGAATTTATTTGTGGTATTCGATGCCATATATTGCGAAGGGAATATAACTAAGGCAGCTTCAGTGCTTAATTTATCGCAACCTGCTGTGAGCCATTCATTAGGCAAATTGCGTACCCATTTTGATGATGCTTTGTTTATCAGGCAAGGCAATGAAATGAGGCCTACACCCGTTGCTAAGAATGTGATTGATGATGTGCGAGAAGCATTACATCAACTACAAGTTTGCTTAGTACAGTCCCGGCAATTTGAACCATTAACCTCGCGAAAAAGTTTTTCACTGTCATTACATGGATCTTTAGAACCCTACTATTTACCAATACTACAGCAAAGCTTGTCGCTTGAGTCTCCTGCAATCAACTTACGAAGCAATAAACGAGTAAGGCGAACTGAATTAGAAAACAAGCTCGCAAGTGGTGATATTGATTTAGCAATTGATACCTTGATCCCTGTTAGCAATAATATTATGCACACTCAATTAGAACTTGACCAACTTGTTGTTGTCGCACGCAAAAACCATCCAGCCATTGCGCCTAAACTCGATTTAGACACTTACCTTCGTTTAGACCACATATTAGTGTCGTCAAGATCAACTGGCCCAGGTTTAGAAGATTTTGAACTTTCTCGGGTTGGATTACATCGTAAGATAACATTACGCTGTCAGCATGCGTTATCTGCATGTAGAGTATTGTTAAATAATGATATGTTACTTACATTACCTAAAACGGCTGCGGCTATGTATGGGCAAATGCTCGATATTGCAATTCATCCAATGCCTGTGGAATTACCTGAGATTGGTGTGCATTTATATTGGCATGTCAATGTAGACAAAGAACCCGCCAATAAGTGGCTTAGAAATAAAATGATCATTGCCGCAACAAATACCAGAATAATGACTTAATGTTTGCATGCAAAACAGTCAACAATTAAGCCCTTCTATATAGCAGGGCTACTTTCTCACTTAATTGAATATTAAATGAGTATTATCATACCCTTACAGACTACAATGTTTTGTAAAGGTCATCTTACTTAGGCTTAGTTGTTGATGTTTTTAGCAAAATTAACACCTTGTGCCCTATCCATATTAAGTTGTTTACGAAGTTCAACTTATATGGCCTAATTCTTCGCCTAAAACCACAATGACAAACTGTAAAGAAGATTTTTAGATGAGCCATTATTCAATGAACATGCTCTAAAATCCCCATTTTTTAGGTGAGGTTAAACGGTTTTTATTGCTTATAAAATAACACTTTGTGCCTGATTACAGATCAAAAAACCGTTTATCTCGAACACATAACTTATTTAGAATTAATATTAAACACAGATATTTGTTGTTTAATATTGCCTGCTAGTTCGGTTAATTGTTCTGCGTCAGCCACCGCTTTTGTCGCCCGCTCATCACTATTATGTGCCAGTGTAGAGATAGTATGCAGGTTATGCGCAACTTCATCAGCAACGGTACTTTGTTGCTTGGTGGCACCTGCAATACTTGATGTAAACGATGCCATCTCACCAATATTTTGGTTAATGAGGCTCAGTTGATCATTAACCACACAAGCTTGTTCTGTTGATGAAATGCCCAATTGTTGACACTGGTTCATTTGTGTCGCGGTGTGTTCAACTTGTTGTTGTAATTTACTAATAGTCGAACTAATTTCACCTATTGAATGCTGTGTTCTTTGTGCCAGAGAGCGTACTTCATCAGCAACAACCGCAAAACCACGACCTTGTTCACCCGCTCTAGCGGCTTCAATCGCCGCATTTAATGCAAGTAAATTAGTTTGTTCCGCAATGCTATTAATCACCTCCATCACTTGGCTAATCGCTTGGCTTTCTTTGTTAACACTTTCAATATTGGTTTGACTTTGAATCAACTGTTCACTCAACGATTGGAATGCTGTAACCGCTTGGGTTAACTGTGTATGCCCTTCATGGGAAGCACTATCGATTTCTTGCGCCTGTTGAGCACCTTGGGCAGCATTTTGTGCAACATCTTTAATCGAAGAAGACATCTCTTCAATAGCCGTCGCAATTTGCTCTGTTTGATCTAACAGTACTTTTGCTTCATTACCATTTAATTGTGACGTTTGTTGACTCAAGTTTGCTTGGTTTTCTAAGCTAATGACAGACTGTTTTAGCGACACAATTAATCCGGCTAAACTCGCTGCCATTTTCGTGACACTAACGGTGATATGGTCAACTTCGTTGAGGCTGTCTTCAGAGCATTCGATAAATTGCTGTGAAAGGTCTCCATGGCCTAATTTAGCAATCTGTCCCTCTAATTTTTTTAGCGGTTTAACGGCTCGGTTAATAACCGTAAACACTAAAATTGAAATGATCACTATACCCAGTAATGCCAATATGGCATTGATATTTAGCATCTCTAGGCTTTCATCACTTAATTCTTTTTCAGGAACATAACCAACTAGAGTCCAGTTCCAGCCGATAATGTTGACAGAATAGGAAAACATTTGTTGCCCCGATAACGATGTGTAAATCCAACTGCCGTTATCTTTCAGTGCCTGTTCAAGTGAAAGGCCATCAAACAATGCTTCTGTAAAAGGGGCTTCTTTACTTAACTCGCGATGAGAGATAACTTGTTTGTCTGCATTACGAATAATTGAATAAGAACCTGACTCTTCAAGAGTTAATTTTTTCAATGAATCTCGGATCTGTTCAACCGATTGAGTTATATCAAAACCGATAAATAAGATAGCGTTAACTTTCCCACTGTGATCTTTTACAGGTTGATAAATGGTCATGTAATCTTTGCCAAACAGTTTGGCGTAGCCTTCATACACGTCTCCATTAATCAAGCCTTGATAACCAGGATGTTTGTTACCTAAATAAGTGCCTAATGCCCGATTTCCGTCTGTTTTCTTTAATGATGTTGTCACTCGAACAAAATCATCATTATCACGAGCAAATATCGTCGCAACGCCTCCGGTAAGATGCGAAAAATGATCGACATTAGTATTAACATTATTCACTTGTTCATCATCATGGGTAAGTAATGGCGTGTTAACACCTGCTACCTCAACCGTGCCATTCCCTATTGAAAATTGGCCAGGAAATAAAGTCCGAAGCATATCCGAATTTCGTCTCGCCAAAGACAACATGCTGTTGTACTCAAGCTCAATTAAATGAGCATTACTTTGCATTTGAGACTTCATTGCCTGAATCGCTTTATCGTGCAATACCGTCGTTGCTGATAAATACGAAAACCAAGATATAACAGTAAAAATAATAATGGATGACAATATAACAAGAGAGCCTATTTGTTTTGATATAGGCCAGTGTTTATAGTTCATATACTCTCTCTTATAATAATGGTGAAAAGTAAACTAAAGTAGGTATCGTCTGCGTGGTTAATGTACATCTAAAGTGAGCTCAGCATCCTTTTTGAAACATAAAATGTGACCTAGATAGACATTAATCTTCAAAAATATCGTAATCGCGTTAAGTTTTGTTGTTTAGCGGAGACTCAAATTGTAAAAACGACCAGATGTCATCATTATCTAATGGAAAGTGAATGCTTTAGCCCTATCTTTACTCTCTAAATGAGTCAATACCATACCTTCTACCTACAACGTTTGTTCTGTATAAATAACTTTACTCATACCATTTATCAGACCGTGGTTTATGTATAGTTCAAAATACGAGATCTTCCCAAATTCCTAGTGTTAAACGTACATCAGACACCTAAAAAAACGGTTAAATAACACGAAACAACGCTTTACCAGCTAGGAAGGCAGGTTAAGTCAATCACAGCAGACACCAAGTCGCGCAGGGTTGACGTTTGTGGTTTAACACATCAAACATAATATTAGCAGATTATAAATCGACAACTTAGCGCTAACCTGTATAATTCGCGGCCTATTTAATTACATATACTCACGTCTGTCTTATTCTCACACGGCTGTTTACTTGCCTTTTGTTGATAAATATTCAGTTAGTACACAGTTGGAAAATTGCTTTGATTTCTACCGCTAATATCACCATGCAGTTTGGCCCCGAGCCATTATTTGAAAACATCTCCGCTCAATTTGGCCACGGAAACCGTTATGGTTTAATCGGCGCAAATGGTTGTGGCAAATCCACGTTTATGAAAATTTTAAGCGGGGCTCTTGCGCCAACATCAGGAAACGTGTCCATCACACCAGGCTTTAAAGTGGGTACACTTAGTCAAGACCAATTCGCATTTGAGCAATATAGTGTGGTTGATGCAGTGATCATGGGCGATGTTGCACTGTGGAAAGTCAAGCAAGAACGAGACAGCATCTACGCTAAAGCCGAAATGAGTGACGAAGACGGTATGCGAGTGGGCGATTTAGAAAGCCAGTTTGCAGAAATGGACGGTTACACAGCGGAAAGTCGCGCTGGTGAAATTCTATTAGAAGCCGGTATTGAAGAATCATTTCACTTTGGGTTAATGCAGCAGGTTGCTCCAGGTTGGAAACTACGTGTACTACTCGCGCAAGCCCTGTTTGCTAACCCAGACATTCTATTACTCGACGAACCCACCAACAACTTGGATATTCATACCATTAGTTGGTTGGCAACAGAGCTAAACAAACGTAAATGCACCATGATTATCATTTCACACGACAGACATTTCTTAAATTCTGTTTGTACGCATATGGCTGACATCGATTACGGTGAATTACGTGTTTATCCTGGTAATTATGAATATTTCTTAGCTCAATCTGGTCTGATTCGTGAACAACTTTTAGCGGGCAATGCCAAGAAAAGCGCTGAAATTGACGAGTTACAAGACTTCGTTAATCGTTTTGGTGCGAATGCCTCTAAAGCAAAACAAGCCAGTTCACGTGCTAAAAAGATGGACAAAATTAAACTTGACGATGTGAAGTCATCAAGTCGTATTACCCCATCAATTCGCTTTACAGAATGTAAAAAGCTGCATCGCCAAGCGCTCGTCCTTGAAGAACTTGGACACGGTTTCGATGAAGTGCTATTCGAACATGGTGACCTTATTCTTGAAGCGGGTTCAAAACTGGCCATTATTGGCGAAAACGGCGTAGGTAAAACTACCCTCTTACGTTGCTTGGTAAATGAATTACAACACAATCATGGTAGGATTAAATGGTCTGAAAATGCAGCCATTGGTTACTGTCCACAAGACAGTACTGCAGACTTTGATAATGACATGACTTTATTTGATTGGATGTCATTATGGCGTACACCAAAGCACAACGATTTGATGGTGCGAGGTATGTTAGGTCGTCTGTTATTTACAGATGACGACGCCAACAAAAAGGTCCGAAATTGTTCGGGTGGTGAAAAAAACCGTTTATTATTCGGTAAGTTAATGATGATGGATATTAACGTATTAGTAATGGACGAACCAACCAATCACATGGACATGGAAGCGATTGAAGCGCTAAATCAAGCATTGAAATTATTTGAAGGCACTTTGATTTTTGTCAGCCATGACCGTGAGTTTGTATCATCGTTAGCCACTCGTATTATTGATGTTAAAGATAAAAAATTGATAAACTTCCAAGGGACATTTGATGAATACCTTGCAAGCCAAGCAGAAGCCAGAAGTTAACCGCTATAATGGTGAGTACAATTGTACTTAGCCTGTACTCATCTAATAAATGAGTAATACCAATCCTATTAAATATGTGATCTTTCAGCGGGAGTTCAAAGTGCTGTAGGCAAGGCAGATGATTGAAGCGAATAGTGATTCTATTTTGAAAGCATCTAACGAAGCATAAAGGACTTTGAAA
>NZ_JBSQBN010000208.1:0-3651 GCF_053850585.1 Shewanella sp. A22 | reverse complement strand
CCATCCATGGCGGTCAGATGCTGGAGGTAGAGTAACGCAGGAGCTTGTTACCGAGGATCACTATTTGCTTCAATCATCTGCCTTGCCTACAGCACTTTGAACTCCCGCTGAAAGATCACATATTTAACAGGATTGGTATAATGATAGAAAACCAGTTTGATTTTACTTTTATATAAGTTGATTTAGGTAAAGCTAACCTTCGATTCGACCTTTCTCTGGTAATATCTCAATAATAATCCAGGTGCTTCCTTTTTTGTGGAGACGGATAGTGCGATCGTCTATCCATTCTCGCCCACCTTTTAACCCTTGCATTTTTACGATTACAGTAACGTCATCGGTAAACTTACGAAAGAAATCGATATCAATTTCATCAATTGAAATAGTTACTTGGCGCATGGACAAGCCTAATACATGCCGTTGTACCGCAGAGGCAATATGGTAATGATCCATAATTTCTTGGATATCTTTTGAGACGAATCTTTTCGCCTTATCAACATCACGCTCAATATAAATGGCTTCGAAGAAGCCTAGGGAGACTTGTTCTGGGGTGAGTTGAGGTTGGCCTAGTTCATCAGATTGCCCGCAAGCCGTGAGGATACACAACAAAAACAGAGGTAAGATTTTCATAGGCGCGATTCTAAGCATAAGGCTCTTTTTATCGGTTAAATTATTGCTCGCTAGTATCTCGATTTATGTCATCGCTTACAAGGATTGACGACGTATTTATTCGATTTGTGCAGGCAAGAAGCGTTAGAACGTTATCAACATCTATTTTAAGACCAAATAATGAAGGCCTTTAAAGTATCAATTCGATTGAAATAGTATTATTAATCATTTTATGTAAATTGTCATAAACGATTAAAGTGAATTGAGTAAAGGGTCATTGTTATTACGTAACCAGTAAGCAAGCTATTTTTTGTTCGAACTGTTTGGTTAACCAGTATTTTTTAGTAGGAAAGCTTGACGTAAAGAATGAAGCATGTCATACCTTGTTTATGCTTGTTAGGTAAAGGGTTCATTAACTAATGCGCTGCTGGGTGGCTACAGGGTGTTAGTCCAATAACGAGCTGACACTGATGATAAGTTGCTAATGTTTGAATATACTAGTTTGTTATTATTCCATAAAACAGTAATGGCAAATATCTAAAATTGTTATCCACAGATTCTGTGGACAACTCTGTTTAATTGAATGTGTTATTTCGGTAACTTTATGTATTTGTTTGTGTTTTTTTTGTGGTTAAAAAATAACGCAAATTATGGGTTCAATTGAAATTGATTGTAAATAAAACAAGCCTCTTAATGAGGCTTGTTTTATTTACTTCAGACGCTAAAAACCTACCATTTCTTTTTAGGCTGAAACAGCATATCAAGATCATCACCTTCTTTTTTCGGTTTTGGTGCACTTGGTTCGCTATGCTTTTGCGCCCCCATTATTTCATCGAGTAACAGTTTTGCTTCATCGACCTTGCGGGCAATAAAAGGGTCATTTGGTGTTTGAGCCTTAATTGTGTGTAATGTGTTTAAGGCTTTTGTGACCATTTGTTTACTGGAGCCGTATTGCTTCATAAAACATGCTGCACGGGCTCGGCTAATCATAGAGTCAACATTAATTCGTAATTGAAGACTATCAATACGCATTTCTTCTGCTGTAAAAATAGAGGGATCAACTTTTCCCTTATTATGTTCTGCACGTAATATCGCTTTAAGTTTTTTAAGTGTTTTTACTAATTCTAAAACTTGTCTATCGTTATCAGGTAATCTAAAACCCTCAATCGCGGGAATTTGGCTTGGCGATGATGATACGGTGGTTATTTGCGTTTTTATATCGGCTAGACGGCGTTCATAATCCGATTTTAACTGACCTGATGCATGGATTAATGATTGTTCTAAAGCATCTTGAATTCGGCGATAAAGCACTAACATTATGTGGCTAGAAGAAGGCGTCATACCCGTGTTAGATAAGACTGTGTCGGTTTCGTCTATAATGGCTCGTTGACGAGCAATTTCGATTCGACGCTCGGCTTCTGCGCGTTCTTTTTGTTGTTGGACAATACTAATGCCGATTATCAGCAGTAATAGCGCCCCAATTAGAATTAATATCAAAATTAAGGACATAAAGGTTCCGTTTTATCTTACATATCACATGGTAAATATAGCCAAATTTCAATGGCTAAAAGTCGTTTTGATACTGGATGAAATAGTAATAACAAAAATCTCATCGAAATGATTCTATATCTTAGCGTATGTTATCGCGGCTGTCGTTGAATAATAAGTCATTTTGTTGATAAATCATTAAACTGTTAACTGTCTATGTTTATGAAAAGCTGAGTCAATTCGCAACATTGCGATTTTTACTTGCTCGTTATTACTATTTATATTACATTTTATGGGTCATATAACGTTTTATTATAGTTGAACAATTGTTCTTGCTGGGTAAAACAGCGATAGATTTGTTGCCATTTACGTATTGGTAAATGAGTAACGGTTAAATCAAGGATCAAACCATGAAACTGCAACAACTTAGATATATTGCAGAGGTTGTCAAACACAACCTAAATGTGTCGTCTACGGCTGAGAATCTCTATACTTCACAGCCCGGCATCAGCAAGCAAGTTAGAATGCTAGAAGATGAATTAGGCATTCAAATATTTGGTCGTAGTGGCAAGCATTTAACTCATGTTACGCCTGCTGGACAACAAGTTATTGATATAGCAAATGATATACTTGGAAAAGTCGACAGTATCAAAAAAGTTTCAGAAGAGTACACCAAGCCTAATCAAGGCGAATTGAATATTGCCACTACGGATACTCAAGCGCGATATGCTCTACCACAAATTATTCGCGAGTTTATAAAAAGATACCCTAAAGTCAATTTGCATATGCATCAGGGAACCCCTTCACAAATTAGTGAACAGGCTGCTAGAGGTGACGCTGATTTTGCTATTGCAACTGAAGCAATGCATTTGTACACCGACTTAATTATGCTGCCTTGTTATCATTGGAATCGATCAATTGTTGTGACTCGAGATCATCCACTGGCGACACAATCGGCAAAGATTAGTATTGAAGACTTAGCGACATTCCCGTTGGTGACATATGTATTTGGATTCGATAAAGCGTCTGAAATTGAAAAGTCATTTAATCGTGCAGATCTTAACCCTAGAGTTGTGTTTAGTGCCACTAGTGCAGATGTGCTTAAAACCTATGTCCGTTTAGGGTTAGGGGTTGGCGTTATTGCTTCTATGGCAATCGATCCGGCTGTAGATAACGATTTAGTTGCAATTGATGCTAGCCATCTATTTGCGCATAGTACAACTAAAATCGGCTTTAGACGTGGCAGTTTTTTACGCAGTTATATGTATGACTTTATGCGACATTTTGCTCCTCACTTAACCCGTGATGTCGTTGAGAAAGCGGTAGGGCTTCGAGATCAGCAATTGATTGATGAAATGTTTGTTGATATAGCGTTACCTGTACGTTAGCGTTATTACGACTGTATAGTCATAAAAAAACCTCGCTAATAAGCGTAATGCCGTTCACTTAAGGTGAGCGGCACTTTTTCTTTTTGCTACCGGATACTTGTTTTTACTGACTTTTAAGCAGCGTGGATAACTCCTCTCTCGCTTGCCTTCTAACTTAAATTGTTTGGCA
>NZ_JBSQBN010000207.1:0-3663 GCF_053850585.1 Shewanella sp. A22 | reverse complement strand
CAGATGCTGGAGGTAGAGTAACGCAGGAGCTTGTTACCGAGGATCACTATTCGCTTCAATCATCTGCCTTGCCTACAGCACTTTGAACTCCCGCTGAAAGATCACATATTTAATAGGATTGGTATTAGCATAAAGTATGTATATTTGGCGAAGTTTTCACCCTGCAAGATGACAAACACTGTTGATGGCGGCGTTTATACGGACATGAAATAAAAAATAAGCTATTATGAAACAGATGGTGTTAGCACATCTTCTTTGAAATTAAGGACGATACATGTTTGAAAATAAAGGAGTTATTGAAATATGTTGTTATCAGGCTCGGCCAATACCGTTTATAAAATACTAATCATTGATGATGATATACACAATATCTTTGTGTTAGAGGGAATTTTGTCATCTCTTGGTAATGTTTATTTTTCAGAGTCAGGTAGTAAGGCGCTCACGTTAGCAGAAAAAATTAACCCTGACGTGATTTTACTCGACATTGAAATGCCTGATATGGATGGATGGGCTGTATGTCGTGCACTTAAAGCTAACGCATTATTAAGCGATATTCCGATTATTTTTATTACTGGCCACACCGATCCTGAATTTGAAAAGCTTGCGTTAGAAAGCGGTGGTGTTGATTTTATTACCAAGCCTTTTAATGCCCCTATTTGTTGCTTAAGAGTCAATACACAACTCAAGTTTAGGCAACAAAATCGGTTAATGGTTAAAGCCAAAGAAGAATTACAGCAGCTTGTAAATCAAGTACCTATGCTTGTGACTTATTGGGATGATCAAGGTAAAAATCTTTTTAGTAATGATTATGCCGGTGTGTGGTTCGACACTTTAGTCGGCGATGTTAATGGTAAGCATATTTCAGACATTTTCCCTGCTGAGCTCAGTACGGCTATTTTAAATCATCATCGCCACATCACTTCTGAAGCATTAAAGTATATTGTCACTGTTCCAGAAAGTGTTGGTGTGAGCTTTTATGAAGTATTCCAGTCTAAGATGAAGTCAAGTTCAGGCATTGATGGTTATTTGGTTACTGTAATTGATGTTTCTGAAGTTAAACACGCAAAACTAGCCTTATATTCTGAAAAAGAACGTTTACGAGTGACGCTAAATTCTATTGGTGATGCTGTGATAGCCACAGATACTAAAGGTTTGATTACCTTTATGAACCCAATTGCAGAACGCATGACTGGCTGGCGTTTAAAGGATGCACAACATCAGAAAATTGAAAATGTCATGTACCTCAAAGATACTGATACCAAGCAGACACTATTAAACCCGTTATATATAGCACTACGAGAGCAACGCATTGTGGCGATGGCATTAAATAGTCAGTTAACCTCACGTGGTGGGCATGTATTTGCTGTAGAAGATTCTGCAGCCCCAATTCGAAATGAAAATGGTGAAGTTATTGGTGCCATTATGGTATTCCATGATGTGAGTGAGGCAATGGCAATGGCAATAAAGATGAGCCATTTAGCTAATCATGACCAACTAACAGATTTACCTAATCGAATATTACTTCAAGATCGATTGAGCGTGGCGTGTTCAACAGCAGTATCTTACGGCACCAAGGCAGCGGCATTATTGATTGATATTGATCATTTTAAATACCTTAATGATTCTTTAGGGCATCAATATGGTGACGAGCTTATTTGTTTGATGGCAAAACGGATACGCTCCTTGATACCTGCATCCTATACGTTGGCGAGATTAGGCGGAGACGAATTTGTTATTTTAATGAGCAATACTCACTCTGTTGACACATCGTCGCAATTAGCTTCTAAATTGGTTGAAGCAATGCACGAGCCTTTTATTCTTGATAATCAAAGGTTTAACGTATCTGTTAGCATTGGTATTAGTGTGTTCCCGAATGATGCTGCAGATGCTGAGGAATTAATGAGGCATGCCGATGTTGCTATGTATCGGGCCAAACAGGAAGGGCGTAATCGTTTTTGTTATTTCTCACATGATTTAGAACACTCTATTATGGAACGTCATCATTTAGAGACTCGTTTAAGAAAAGCACTAATCAATGATGAGCTTTTTGTACATTATCAGCCTAAGTTTGATCTTCAGACCGATGCTATTATAGGTGCGGAAGCGCTAGTTAGGTTAGTTAATGATATGGGAGAGTTTATTTCTCCAGCAGAGTTTATTCCATTAGCGGAAGAGTCTGGTTTGATTATTATGTTAGGTAAGCAAGTGCTTAATAAGGCTTGTGCGGAGGCTAAACGTTGGCTGGATATGGGATACGAAATCCCCATTTCTGTTAATGTTGCTGCAGCACAGTTTGCTGATCCTGATTTAGCTTGTGTGATTAAAGAAGCATTATTAAGTAATGCGTTACCGGCACAGCTACTTGAGTTAGAAATTACCGAAACTGCATTAATGATTGATGCTGCAGAAATGCAAAACAAGCTGAGTAAATTAACCGAATTGGGTATCAAGATTGCTATCGATGATTTTGGTACGGGCTATTCAAGCCTCGCTTATTTAAAGAAATTTAACGTCGATGTCATGAAGATTGATATGTCTTTTGTTAAAGATATGCTCAACAATAAACATGACTACGAGATTGTTAAAACGATTATTTCGTTGGGTAAATCAATGGGGCTGATGTTAATCGCTGAAGGTGTCGAAACAGAAGAGCAACGTCAGGCATTAATCTCATTAGAATGTTATCTGGGACAAGGTTACTTATTTAGTTGCCCATTAAATACGACCGATTTTGAAGCGTTTATATTGCAGAACAATGTTCACAAAAGTGTAAAATCAACCGTTGAATAAGTGATAGTTTTTTCTGCAAAAACGTTGAGTTTAGAGAAAATTGCCCCATAGCATTCTCTGTGTTGGGGCTTTTGTTTGCATTTTTTTGGTTGTAAGCCAATAGGTTAGAATAAAAATGACGTTATTGGTAATAGAGTCTGGGGACCAATAACGCCTGAACTGTTACGTTAGCCGTCCTTCAAGTGGCTAACGGTGGAGCGATAAAGTGGCAAGGGTGCAAGATGTTTGCGCTTATAATTAGTCTATTTTGTTGTTTGCTTGATTTATCTCATCACTGGGGAATGAATGTATAAATCGACCAAACACCCTTGCCAAAACGGTTTTGATATTTAGCTCTGTTAGGGTGACAGTAGCGCCGTCAATGGCAAAGCTAAAATATCTTAATAAAAATGACGTTATTGGTAATAGAGTCTGGGGACCAATAACGCCTGAACTGTTACGTTAGCCGTCCTTCAAGTGGCTAACGGTGGATCGATAAAGTGGCAAGGGTGCAAGATGTTTGCGCTTATAATTAGTCTATTTTGTTGTTTGCTTGATTTATCTCATCACTGGGGAATGAATGAATAAATCGACCAAACACCCTTGCCAAAACGGTTTTGATATTTAGCTCTGTTAAGGTGACAGTCGCGCCGTCAATGGCAAAGCTAAAATATCTTAATAAAAATGACGTTATTGGTAATAGAGTCTGGGGACCAATAACGCCTGAACTGTTACGTTAGCCGTCCTTCAAGTGGCTAACGGTGGAGCGATAAAGTGGCAAGGGTGCAAGATGTTTGCGCTTATAATTAGTCTATTTTGTTGTTTGCTTGATTTATCTCATCACTGGGGAATGAATGAATAAATCGACCAAACACCCTTGCCAAAACGGTTTTG
>NZ_JBSQBN010000206.1:0-3705 GCF_053850585.1 Shewanella sp. A22 | reverse complement strand
TCAAGGCACATTGATGTAGAAATGGTTGTTGCCTTTTAAATCGATGTAACACAGAAGTGGCATACCTGAGAGACTCCATTCTGGCGGGTTTCAAAGTCCTTTATGCTTCGTTAGATGCTTTCAAAATGCGACTGCATGGTCTATTTTTTCCATAAAAAATAAGACATTCCCACCATCCATGGCGGTCAGATGCTGGAGGTAGAGTAATGCAGGAGCTTGTTACCGAGGATCACTATTCGCTTCAATCATCTGCCTTGCCTACAGCACTTTGAACTCCCGCTGAAAGATCACATATTTAATAGGATTGGTATAACTTACCAAGCTGCACCCACTCAATTAACTTAAATAAGCTACATTTTAAATATGACTCACTGTCATGGCCATTAAATTAAGCCATTTCAGAGATCTTTTGCCCTCAACCGCGCAAGAGCACTATGTTGTAAACCTCAGATAGCGCAAAAGAACTGTAGCTATTGTTTAATTGCTTTTTGATGAATTAATTGTGCAAGCATATGTATAGCGGGGCTGCAGTGATCATGATCCATGTAAATAAGGTACAAAGGAATTTTCCTTATCCCACCTACGGTTAATGAAAGGGGCTGTAATTGGTTGCTTTCAATTAATGTTTCAATCTTGTGTCGAGGTAGCCATCCAAAACACAATTGGCTACATACTGCTTCTATGGCGGTATCAACTGTGTTCACCATCCAGCGTTTTCGTGGTAATTCAACAGTTTTATTGGCATGTTGATAATGGCTATTTAGGTAGACCTGCGTATACAAGTGCAAGTCTGTTTCACTGAGGGTGGTTTTATTTATTTTATGTATCGGATGCTCTACATGCGCCACGGCAAGTAACTCAACATCAAGCAGTTTCTCAGCCATTATTTTTCCATTAAACGGTAGGCCTATTGCCAGATCACAACTTACTACCCCATTGGTTGGCGCTAATCGCACCACCTCTTTCAACTCTATTTGCGTATGAGGAAACCGCGCAACAAATTCCTGTAATGCACTAAACAGAAGTGCTTTGGGATAAATACTATCCACTTCAAGCTTGATGTTAGCGGGCGCTCCCGATACTAATGCCTTGGCTTTGGTTTCAATATGATTGAACTCTTTAAGCAACGGACGCACATCCTCAAGTAGTGCAGCCCCTACCGCGGTTAAACTCACCTTTCTACCTTCTATACAAACAACCTGTACATTTAATTGTGTTTGTAAATTTTTAATCGCATAACTAACAGCTGACTGACTGCGGTGTAGTTGCTTTGCCGCCGCAGTAAAACCGCCCGTATCTATTACGGTTTTAAGGACATACCATTGCTCTAATGTGATTCTATGCATGTATCTATCAAGATATTAGATGGATTTAAGTTGAATTTAGCGTTTATCAATTCGCTTTTCAAATGATAAAGTCTGTTAAATTCAAAAACGTTGAACTTTTCAACAAACAATTACACTGTAGCAAGCTAATACCTGTGGTTTTACGAGCCATTAAGCGCGTTAACTACACCTTTTTTAGGCATCAATACTGATTGGATATAGAGAAATGAATCAACGACAAGCTGTGAAAATGCTTTTAACTGGGCTCATGAACATCGCACTGATATTTTGTGCACCATTGTTTGCTGCAACGACGGCAAACAACACCATTACTGTGACATCATCATTAGGGAAACTAAAAGGCACAGTAAACAATAATATTGCCACTTTTTACGGCGTGCCTTATGCAAAAAATCCGTTTGTTGAAGGCCGTCGCTTTCAAGCGCCACAAGCGATTAAAAAATGGGATGGCGTGCTCGACGCAACCGCCATCAAGCAACCCGTTCCGCAACCTAGCCGCGGTGGAAAAACTACCTTAGTCGGTGTGCCCGGAGATTTGACCATCAATATATGGACACCAACATCTGCACTTACGGCGAAAGAAAAACTACCCGTGATGGTTTGGATACCGGGTGGTGCCTTTATTCGAGGCGATGCTTCTGAAGGGGGGTACGATGGTAGTCGTTTTGCACAAAATGAGGTAATTATCGTAACCGTCAATTACCGTGTCGGTGTGGATGGATTTATGCATCTAAATGGCGCTCCTGATAACCGCGGCATTCTAGACCAAATATTGGCACTACAATGGGTGCAACACAATATTACCGATTTTGGTGGTGACTCGGCGCAAGTAACCCTATTCGGTCAATCTGCGGGTGCAGAAAGTGTGGCTATCCTATTGGGAACAAAAAAGGCCAATGGACTTTACCATAAAGCGATTATGCAAAGTCCGCCAATGCAAGCGATAACACAGCAGCAGGCCCAAGCCGTTACTCAGCATTTTGCAGGTAAACTGAACATACCAGCAACGATAAAAGGTATTGCTAGCGTTCCATACCCGCAATTAGTTGCAACCGTGATTGAAATGGGCGAAGAGATCACAAATAGGCAAGACTGGGGAATGCTTTCTTGGGGAGGTACGGCATTTTTACCTGTAATAGATAAGGATCTCATTGCAGACACGCCAATGACTAATTTGCAACACAACATCAACCCATCGATCCCGGTTATTGTAGGCAGCACCGATCAAGAAGCGCGTTTGTATATGGTACCTAGTGGCGCGATTGATCGTGTTAACGCCACACAAATATCTCTGTTTCTAAATGACTTAGCATTAGGCGACCAATCATTAACGCTTTATTCTCGCGGTAATAAAGACCTCTCAGAAGGTGACATTTTTGCTAATATACAATCAGATTTCACATTCAGAATGCCCGCAATTCGAATTGCGGAACAGTTAGTGAAAAATGGTAATAATGTTTGGAAGTATAATTTTTCTTGGTTATCACCTGCATTTGGTGGCCGACTCGGTGCAGCACACTTTGTTGATGTGCCGTTTGTATTTAATACAACAAACAGTACCGCCGTTAGCGCTTTTTTAGGCAAGCACCCCCCAGCGACGTTAGCAAACGAAATGCATCATCAATGGGCAATATTTGCCAAATCAGGAGAGGCCAATTGGACAGCATACCAACCAAGCAAACGCACAACAATGCGCTTTGACGTGCAATCTAAGCAGGTGAATGACCCTAACAAAGCACTAAGATTGCTGTGGCAGCATTACCCATTTTAAAATGTACCTACCGTTAAACGTACCTAGGGCCTGTAGATCTTTCAAGGTTGTTTGGCAGCGAATTGTTGGTCATTTGTACAAAGAAGATACTTTGTACAAATGACCAACAAACGCTGCCCGAAGGGTTCGGCTAAAAACGTTTTACTCTTTGTTGAGTCCTCTTCGTTAAGCAAAAGTAGCTTAGATTGCTAGGCAGCAATCCTCTCGCCTCGATTAAAACGTTTTTATCTCGAACAAAACTTAACCAGCAAAGATCAACAGGCCCTAGTCATAAGCATCAAAAATAGACATAACCCAACCCTACAACCGGTTGGGTTAGCGCCAAAGTAAACTTTGAACTTCCCTTAAATCAATCGACACATATTCGCTGGGCTTTGCTCTTTGTTTCATCTTGACCATGTAACTCCTGATTATACCAATCCTATTAAATATGTGATCTTTCAGCGGGAGTTCAAAGAGCTGTGATGTGGTCAAGTAAAACTGTACACAAACAGGGGGCGTTTTTATGCTGCCATTTCGGCAGCTGTTGGTGTCATATAATTGTTATAACTATGACCACGTTTTGTATTGTAGTGCTTTAGTATGTAA
>NZ_JBSQBN010000205.1:0-3727 GCF_053850585.1 Shewanella sp. A22 | reverse complement strand
AGGGCTTCAGAGAGTTCCATAAAAAAATCCGATAATAAAGATTATCGGATTTTCGCAGACTGAAAAGATCGGTCAACCGATCTGTTCAGTTTTTATAGCATTACCGCTTAACTGATCGGCATTACGCATAATGCGTCTCTTTCGACTAAAAAATCAATAAAGCTTAACGCATTTTACGGTCTTCTTGCATTAAGTCAGAAATAATTTCATAAACTTCAGTAATGGACTCATTAGATAATGGTTTATCTTCTACGTCATGAAGCAAAATCTTTGTTTGATTGACATCATCGGTTTCTTTAAGCAGTAAACGATAGTTGCCTTTTTTCAGTGACAATTTTTCCTCGTTCCATAACGAACTCCAGAAACCACCACTTTCTTCTAAATTAATATAAAACAAGCCTTTGCTAGTATCCATGTCAACAACATCAAAACCCATTTCCGGTAATACTAACCGTAAGCGATCCCAAACCGATTTATAATTTGCATCTGCTATCCAATAAGCGGGATCAGTAGCATTGGTGATCAAGTCAACTTTAATACCCAAACTTTTTTGAATGCGGGCTGCACGAATTGCTTGATCACGTTTAATGCTCATATAAGCAATAGCATTGTTTAACATATCAATGGTATAACGACGCTTGTCTTCACCACTTAATAATATTTTTTGATCTTTATCATTATAGAACTCTTGATGTTCAACTAAATCAATCGACACAGTACCTGAACGACCATGAGGTTTCACATCCACCTGATAACGGTAACGTTGACGAAGTTGATATACTTTGTCACTGCTCCACCAATTAGATTCAATAATCTCGTCATTTTCAATCCAATCGGTTTCGATAAACCCTGCATCGAAATCTTCATCACGAATTGCAATATTATTTTTAGCTAAATAACCATCAATAACATCAAAAATTTCTTGTTTCAAATCGGTAGTACTTTCAATCGACTCAATAACGACACGAATATTATTACTGCTTTCTTCGATATGGGTACCTTCGGCCATTGGTAAAACTTGCAATGGAGCACGAATGTCGAGTGCTTTACCAATAATCTGCTTGTTTACCTTACTTCCCACTTCTGGAATGTCATATTCCTTGCTGTAAGTTGGCGTATTCAAGCCCTGTGGTATCGTCAATAATGGGGCTGTTTCAGCATTAACGAAATCATCATTACCATTGGCCTGACGACGGTCTAATGGCGTGCTGCAAGCTGAAACTGCGGCAACAAGTAGTAACGGAGTGACTTTCTTTAACATGAATTTATTTTACCTTAATATGAGCTTGTTTCATTGTTTCTATTAACAGACCATGAAACTGTTCTGAAAGTTCAGTTAAAGGCAAACGAATATGACCATTAGTTATCAAGCCCATTCTATGAACAGCCCATTTGACAGGGATTGGGTTTGCTTCACAAAATAAAGAGCGATAAATACCTGTTAATGACTGATCTATCGTTTTAGCTAATTGTTCATCTTTAGCCAATGCAGCATCGCACATTGCTTTAAACGAATGTGGAACAATATTATTCGCCACCGAAATAACGCCATTACCGCCAAGTAATAAAAACTCGCGAGCAGTCGCATCATCACCGCTATAAAGTAAAAAGTCTTCGCCACACAGTTCACGTAAACGGGCAACACGGCTCACATCCCCAGTCGCTTCTTTTACGCCAATAATGTTACTCACACTAGCTAATTCGGCCACCGTTTCGGGCTTCATATCAACAGAAGTACGACCAGGCACGTTATAAAGAATTTGAGGAATGTCAGTACTGGCTGCGACAGCCTTATAGTGAGCGATTAATCCTTTAGGTGATGGTTTGTTATAATACGGGGTTACGCCAAGCATGGCAGCAACACCTGAATGCTGTAATGATTTAGTGAGTTCGACAGCTTCTGCTGTGGCATTTGCGCCGTTGCCGCCAATCACAGGGATTCGGCCTGAGGCAAACTTAACCGTTTGCGCCACTACAGCAGCATGCTCCGCCATTGGCAAAGTCGCTGACTCTCCTGTCGTACCGACCGCAACAATGGCATCAGTACCTTGTTCAATATGGAACTCAACAAGCCGTTCAAGACTTGCGTAATCTATTGTGCCATCACTGTTCATTGGAGTGACTAAGGCTACGATGCTTCCGTTTATCATCTATCTTCCCCACGGTTTCAGGATTCGCTATGTTACTGATGCCAACCAATAATGACAAGCACTACGGTAACCATAATCTGAAATAAGTCATTTATACTATTTATTGCAGCGTAACCTAGCATCTTTAAAGGCATAGCGCTAAAAAATAATCACATTTCTGTGAGTGATATAGGTTACTATATTGAGGTGTTTAAATGAAAGATGATAGCATTAACACCTGCACCAAAACTTACATGCTTTTGCATAAGTTTTCACTATAAGAAATCTAAAAGTGAGGAAAATCCATGACCAATTATCTGGTCGTTACGGCAATGGGCGCAGACCGTCCGGGATTAGTCAGTCGTTTAGCGCTTTTAGCAAGTGAATGTGATTGCGATATCGTCGACAGTCGTATGGCTTTATTTGGTAATGAGTTTACCTTAATTATGATGGTATCAGGCTCATGGTCTGCGATAACAAAAATTGAAAGTTTATTGCCGAGCTTAAGCGTAGAGTTAGAGCTCATGACGGTAATGAAGCGTACATCTAAACATACCCCGAAAAACTATATCTCTCGTATTGAAGTTATTTTCAATGGCGAAGACCAGCGTGGGACCATGAAAAGTATTACCCAATTTTTGGCCGATCGAGGCCTCGATTTAGCCGCCGTTCGCTCTCACGCAGATGACAATGACAGCCTTAAAACCCAATCTATTTTATTAGCCATTAACATTCCTGATAAAGTCAATTTATTGGAACTGGAACAAGATATTCATCAGCTTGCTGAACTGATGTCACTTGAATGCACCATTAAACGAATGCAAGGTATTGCGGCACCTTAATCTTGCTCTATTCATTTAGGAAAGCGGCTAAATTGACGTAATACACAGATATTTGATAAATGAAGGATTAATAATGAACACATTACAAGTCGGTGATATCGCACCAACATTTACCTTACAAAATCAAGCTGACGAAACCGTCTCTTTACAAGACACGCTCAAAAAGGGCCCTGTTTTAGTTTATTTTTACCCTAAAGCATCGACGCCAGGATGTACGGTACAAGCTCAAGGCTTACGTGACATTAAACCTCAGCTTGATGCCCTTAATGTTACTGTGTTTGGTATAAGCCCAGATCCAGTTTCTAAGTTGGCTAAATTTGCTGAAAAACAACAATTAAACTTCACTTTACTCAGTGATGAAGACCACGCTGTAGCCGATGGGTTTGGGGTTTGGGGCGAGAAAAAATTTATGGGAAAAGTTTATGACGGTATCCATCGTTTAAGTTTTATTGTCGGTATTGATGGTAAAATTAGCCATGTATTAAACAAATTTAAAACAAAAGATCATCACCAAGTGGTGTTAACCACATTAGCAGAGTGATACCAATTTCATTAAATATCTGGTCAGTTCAGAGTCTCTCAGGTTTTTCAATTCAAGGCACATTGATGTAGAAATGGTTGTTCCCTTCTAAATCGATGTAACACAGAAGTGGAATACCTGAGAGACTCCATTCTGGCGGGTTTCAAAGTCCTTTATGCTTCGTTAGATGCTTTCAAAATACGACTGCATGGTCTATTTTTTTCCATAAAAAATAA
>NZ_JBSQBN010000204.1:0-3764 GCF_053850585.1 Shewanella sp. A22 | reverse complement strand
GTCAGATGCTGGAGGTAGAGTAACGCAGGAGCTTGTTACCGAGGATCACTATTCGCTTCAATCATCTGCCTTGCCTACAGCACTTTGAACTCCCGCTGAAAGACCACATATTTAATAGGATTGGTATAATACCAATTCCAAACAATTATCAGCTTGCGTTTGTAACAAAATCTCATGGCGTAGTATCCAATATTACCCCAGTACTTTAATCAACTGAATCATTTAGTTGGTGTTAAGTTCGCTTAGGTTTGAAGTGTTGTAATGTGTTCAACTAATTTATCAATGAAAGTTCTTAGTCCAAGTGTTTGGTGTTTTCGCGAACGATATATCGCATAAATTCCCATTTCTAGAGGTTTAAAATCGGGCAGTAACTCAACTAATTGACCTTGTTGAATCAGTTCTGCTACAGCATAGCTTGGTTGTAAACTTATCCCGTGTCCATATAAGGCAGCGTTAAGTAATAAAGAAGATTCATTGGCACTAATATTACCTGATACCGCGACATTACTAGGTTGGTCGCCATTCATAAAATGCCACAAACTTTTGCCAAAATTTGAATACACTAAACAATTATGCCGAGTTAAATCCGCTAATTTCTGTGGATGTCCATGACGTTTAATATAATTGGGACTGGCACACAGGGTTGAGTGGCACGTGCCGAGGTTGCGGGCAATAATATTGGGGTCGAGGGCATTAGTGATCCTAATGGCTAAATCAATCCGCTGTTCTATCAGATTCGTCGCCTCATTGCTGATATGGAAATCTATAGTCATTTTAGGATGGGCTAAGGTGAAATGCTGAACAAAGTTAAACAGCAAATGTTCAGCGGTAAAACCAGAACAAGCGAGACGTATAATACCATGAGGTTCAGTACCATTATCAATGATTGGTGTGGCGACTGCACTCGCTATTTCAAGCAATTGCTGACAATGTAAATAGACTTTTTCTCCCGCACTTGTCAGGCTCAATTTGCGCGTTGAACGATGTAAAAGCTGAACTTCAGACCAGCTTTCCATTTGACTTAAATATCGCGTAATCATAGATCGTGACATGTCTAATGCTCGCCCTGCACCAGCCATACTACCTTGGTCAACAATTGTCATAAATACTTCTGCTGCTCTTAGCCTATCCATTATTAACTCGATCTATGCAACAAACAGTTGCACATTGTAATGTTTTTGTCGCATAAAATGAAACGTATACTTACCTTAATTCGAAAAAACTAAAAAGGTAATCAATATGTTTACAGTTATTAAACCTCAATTATTGTCTGTTTTTGCTGCACTTTCTCTTGGTGCATCGGTTTTTTATACCCAAGCTACTGAGCTTAGTATCGATGTTTATAACCCTGGTGCCAGCAGTATGTTTCCAGTCTCCTCCAGTATTATTGAAGGAGACAAGGAAGTCTTATTGGTCGATGCACAGTTTCAACGAAACGATGCTCAACAACTGGTCAAAAAATTAAAAGCAACTGGCAAAGAACTCAAAACGATATATATCAGTCATGGTGATCCTGATTTTTACTTTGGTTTAGACATAATCAAGGCGGCGTTTCCACAAGCTAATATTATTGCGACTCCTAATACCGTGGCCAAAATTGAAAAATCCATGCAAGGAAAAAAAGATTATTGGGGACCAATTTTAAAAGATAATGCGCCGCAAAAACTCGTGTTACCCAACGTATTTACTGGTAACACGTTAACGCTTGAAGGCGAAACCATAGAAATCAAAAACCTTGAGCATAACCCTGAACGAACCTACCTTTGGATCCCTTCAATTAAAACCGTAACGGGTGGGATTGTAGTATTTGATCAAATGCATGTTTGGGTAGCCGACACTAAGAGCCAAGCTGATCGGGATAAGTGGTCTGCGACCCTAGCGGAAATGCAAAAATTAGCGCCTGAAAAAGTCATTCCTGGACATTTTCTTACTGGTAGCCAATTAGATCAAAGTTCGATTCAATTCACTCAAACGTATTTGAAAAAATTTAATTATGCCGCAGCAAATGTAAGTACATCTGAGCAATTGATAGAGAAGGTGATGAAGGATTACCCGCAGTTAGGTGCAAAAAGTATTTTGGATTTAGGTGCAAAAGTTGTTACTGGTGAAATGTCGTGGCATTAAGTTTGCCAAACAGTTGAGCAATATAGAGCACTAAAAAGTCATATTAGATATTCGTAAACACGAGTTATATAAGGAATATATTATGAATAATGAAAAAAAATTACACCTGATTATTGACCCTCTATGTGGCTGGACCTATGGAGCATTACCTTTAATAGGAGCAGCAAATGCACTTGGTAACCTAAGCGTCGAGTTGCATGGCGGTGGATTATTGATCGATGACCGTGTTCGTCCTATTACAGCCCAATGGCGTGAGTTTGCACTAAGCAACGATAACAAGATTGCGCTAAAAAGTGGCCAGCCTTTTGGCAGCGCTTACAAAGATGGCTTGCTAAATGATCATGCCGTGATATTGAATTCACAACCCTCTATTACCGCATTGATGGCCGCTCAAGCGCTTGGTTTAAACGGGGTCGACTTTCTAAATCGCATGCAAACGGCTTACTATCAAGACGGCCGTAACATCAGCCTGTTTACCGTACTTCACGACATCGCAATAGAAGCTGGTGTAAAGGGTTATTTGTTTGAGAGTCAATATCAGACGCTAGCGGGGAGTTTGACCAGAAGCCATATTGATAACAGTCGCACTCTACTCAATCATGTGCATGGACAAGGGTTTCCGTCGGCTGCAATTGAAACCGAAGATGGTCAATATCACCTCGTCAATATCGCAAATTATTACGGTGACACACAAGGTTGGCATGAGTATTTGAACAAGACTCTTTCTGACATGTAATGGGGAAGAGCATGTTTAATCGCTAGAATGGCATTAATCATGCTCTGTTAACCCATTGTGCGCATGTAATATTACCGATAAAGGAACCACTATGACTAATTTAGAAATCGTTAAAAGCACATATGAAGGGGCGACATCAGAAGAGAACGGTAAAAACCTAAAGATTCATTTAGCCGCGGATGTGAGTTGGACTGAAGCCCAGGGTTTTCCTTATGCCGGTACCTATATAGGCTTTAATAGTATTGCCAACAACGTATTTCAGCGTTTAGCAACTGAGTGGGAAAATTACCGCTTTGACGTTGAAGACTATGTGTCATCTGGTGATAAAGTTGTTGCTTACGGGACCTATAGAGGAAGGTATTTAAAGACAGGTAAGGTTATCAATGCCAGAGTAGCTCATATATGGACGCTAAAAGAAGGGGAAATCATCCATTTTGAGCAATTTGTTGATAGCCAAGTTGTTGTTCAAGCGATGGACTAAACAATATGTTTGATTGTGGCTTTCAATAATATGTCGATTCAAATTCATGTTCAATAAATAATACAAACTAAGGGTTTTACCAGCAAAAAAATGGACAATCGAGCCATGATTAAGTTTAGTAAACCTGTTATGTTTTTACAAAACAATGGTATTTGATAGTGTAGATTCTGTTTTTTTATCTGATTTACATTAATGATGAGAAAATGCTATTACGGGTTTTAATTTTATAAGCACAATGTTAAAGCCTTTTTATTATGCGTTTACATCAATGAACTGCATAAAACACAATCTACTATGAGCCTGTAAATAATTTTGTGTAACTGCTTTTCAATCAGTACCCTATTAGGGTCAATGGAAGGTAGCACATGAATAAACAAGAATTAGAAGCTTTCGCTAAACAAGCAGCCAAAGGCATAAAGTCTG
>NZ_JBSQBN010000203.1:0-3870 GCF_053850585.1 Shewanella sp. A22 | reverse complement strand
ACCAAAGCGACAGCTTCTTTTTTAAAATCATCTGGATATTGTTTATTTATTCGTTTAGTCATATTCACCTCAATAATGGCATTATTATATTCCTTTATTGAAGTGTCCGGCTAATTCAACCACAACAGTGTTCTTCACCAAGCGATTAAAGTTACCAATTTAATATTTATCATCATCAAACATCACTGAAAAAAACACCCAACTTTAACACTCAAGACTACCATTAACTATCCGATTAATAAGTATTAACTTAGTTACCCAGTTAAAAGAAAAAGTCTGTATTTCAACCTTATTTCTTAAGCGTCAAATTAGTGTCTATTACAATGCATCTTGGAAGATTAAACAAAAAGTCATGGAAGAACGAGATGAAAAATGTCAGTTATCAGGCATGATCGAAATTGATAATGTATCTTATGGGGTGAACGTAGAAGAAGCTCTGAGAATAAATTAACTTTTTTGCGGTGGTTTCAAGCTATCCTATGTACATGAACTTTAATGTTGTGAAAAGGTTCCGTTTCGCTGAGGTAGAACGCTGGGCAAAACAACATGTAGCCAAAGGAGGTTATGGTATCAGATAGGCTCGCTTGCTTTTCGCGGTAAAAGAATCGGAATGTAGCCATTTCAATATTGTTCCAAGTGCCAGTCCTGAACGTGCCACCAAACAACAATTTAATTTATTTAGGTAAATACAATGAAAAGGAATGTAAAAAATGCAATGATGATTTATCGTTCGACTATTCCAAAATATTTACCCTGATATTTAATAGACTATTGCTATCGTTTTAATAGAAAATTCTCGCTTGAAGACATGGTGCCTCGATTTATTTATGTCGTACTCTGAACAGCTCCTATGTTACAGAGGTATTTAAGTATGGCTAAATTTATGGGTGTTCAGGAAAAATTTTATATTATAGTTTTACAGGCTTTCACACTAATGTGGCTTTTGATGTATTGCTGAACAAAGCTCAACAAGACCTAGTTCAATTTGATCCAAAACATTATTTGTTACAATAAGTACAAGTAATCTATAATATTAAATCAATTCGACAATTAGAACGACTAATATCAGATCATCTTAAACTCACACATGAGGAATATCGATGGAATTCAAATCAATCAAAACAAAAATAGCATTTTATGCTGGTGTGGGGTTACTTGTTACAGCCTCTATATTAGTGGTCTATAACGTTTATTCTTCAATACTAAACAATCAAAAAATAAATGAGACCGTATCATCGTTAGTAGAACGCATTACTCTCGACAGAATGCAGAGTGTGGCGTCTAAAAATGCACAGTCGATTAGTCGTCGACTAGAAAAAGGAATGCAAACAGCCCAAACTTTAGCAGACACAGCCATTGCAATACATTCTGGGGGAAATAGCATAGTAAATCGTGATATCTTTAATAAAATGCTGAGCGAAGCATTAAAGAGTAATTCTGATTTAAATGGTACATATAGTTGTTGGGAACCAAATGCCTTTGATAATAATGATGCCCAATATCTTAACGGCGATTATGGAAACAATAGCAAGACAGGACGTTTCACACCTTATTGGGTTCGAAATGGTAGTATGTTGAATGTACAACCTCTGGTGGAATATGATTCGACCGATAGACACCCAAACGGCATTATTAAAGGGGCTTGGTATCAACATCCACGAAAAAATCGTAATCAAACGGTAACGGCACCATTGTCTTATGTTGTTCAAGGTAAAAATGTTTGGTTAGCCACATTATCAGTTCCAGTTATTGTTAACAATCAGTTCTTAGGTGTAACTGGTGCCGACTATAACCTTGATTTTGTGCAAAAAATTAGTAAAGAGGTCGCAGAGGCCATTTATCCCAAAAAAGCCGATGTATCCATTATTACATCTGATGGCTTAGTCATCGCTGCAAGTAAACAACCTAACGCAATTGGAAAATCATTAGACAAACTTTATAAAAATGATGCTGATAAAATTCATAATTTGATTCGTCAAGGCAAAGAGACAATATATACGGATGAGAAAACAGGTCTACTACATGTGTTGACTCCGATAACACTTGGTAACAGCGCCACTCAATGGGGGATCGTTATTAGGTTGGAGAAAGATTTAGTCTTTAGCGATGTTAATGCAATGACCAAAGAAATTGCTGAGAACAATACAGAAAATACTTACTGGCAAATTCTCATAGGCTTATTCGTTACAGTTATTGCGATAGTTGTAATGTATCTAATCGCACAGAGTCTTACTAGACCAATCCTTTCCGCGGTTGATATGGCAAAAACCATTGCCCAAGGGCAATTCAATAAGCGTCTAAAATATAAAAGTAAAGATGAAATTGGACAGCTAGCAGTCGCACTAGATGGAATGGCTGATACTTTACACAAACATGTGACAGTTGCAGATTACATCGCAAAAGGAGACCTGAGCCAGAGCGTTAAAATGGCATCAGCAAACGACCAGCTAGGACAAGCACTTAATCAAATGATCCTAGATTTAAACAATCTTGTGGGGCAAATTCGACAACGTTCTCAAAATATCGGACAGAATGCTAATAATGTTTCTGATATGAGCCATGATTTAGCCAGTGGGGCTACTGAATCTGCTTCAGCGGTAACAGAAATCAGCGCAACAGTAACACAGATAGCAGCCCAAATCAGAGAAAGTGCCAATAATGCAGACAAGGCAAGCCTATTATCCAGACAGTCCGCACAAGCTGCCGAAACTGGCAATTCTTTAATGGTGGAGCTGCAAGCCGCAATGAAAGAAATTGAAGAATCAGGAGTTGATATAAATAATATTATTACCACTATAGAGTCAATCGCGGCACAAACTAATTTACTCGCATTAAATGCTGCCATTGAAGCAGCTCGGGCAGGCGAACAAGGACGAGGGTTTGCAGTTGTTGCGGATGAGGTTCGTCAGTTAGCCGGACGTAGTTCTGATGCTGTGAAACAAACAGCAGCATTGATAAAAATTTCCGCCCAAAGAACACAGAAAGGTATTCAATTATCTCAAAATACTTCAGAAGTGTTAGCCGACATTGTTCTCAACACGGGTACTGTTGCAGAATTAGTTCACTCTATTGCCGAGGCCGCAAATGAACAATCTTCAGGAGCTGATCAGGTCAGCATAGGGATTAGTCAAATCGATGAAGTTACCCACCAAAATAGCCAAACTTCAGAGAATTGTGCTTTAGCAGCCGGTGAACTTTCAGATTTATCAGTCGAACTGACTGAATTACTTGATCAGTTCAAATTGAAAAATAAAGGGTAATGCTGTTTTAAGTGTGAATTGTCTTAAAATATATTAGACATGTGTGAGTTAATATAGCCAATTGTGTTTCTTTAACAATATTAGCTCACATTCAATTACAACATATCAATTAAGTAATAGCTTAAACTTGGTTTTACCAGAGACTGTATCTATTTCTAACGGTGCAATGCTGTTTAAATCTATACTAGGTTGTTAATCTATCCAGACCATTTTTCGTAGGGTAATGGTGGTTTAATCACTATTTTAAACCCACTATCGTAGCTTGGTTTAAGCAAGCTTTGGAGGACAATAACGCGCTAGGCCCCCCTTGCCTTTGATGGTACCGTGTTTCGCTGTCAAGATTCTAAAGAAAACGCCAAGGAGTTTGGTTTTATTTCAAAAACACTCAAACCTTATTCTCTGCTTCGATTAGTCTGCTTGATATCAACAATAGTATTATACCAATCCTATTAAATATGTGATCTTTCAGCGGGAGTTCAAAGAGCTGTAGGCAAGGCAGATGATTGAAGCGAATAGTGATTCTATTTTGAAAGCATCTAACGAAGCATAAAGGACTTTGAAACCCGCCAGAATGGAGTCTCTCAGGTATTCCACTTCTGTGTTACATCGA
>NZ_JBSQBN010000202.1:0-3958 GCF_053850585.1 Shewanella sp. A22 | reverse complement strand
GATGCTGGAGGTAGAGTAACGCAGGAGCTTGTTACCGAGGATCACTATTCGCTTCAATCATCTGCCTTGCCTACAGCACTTTGAACTCCCGCTGAAAGATCACATATTTAATAGGATTGGTATTACAACCTCGGATAATCATCTTCGATAAAAGAGCGCAACTCAATGGGAATCAGAAACAAAAAAGCCAGCAAATGCTGACTTTAATTATATCGACCCTAAAGCTGTCGAATATTAATAGTTACCACCTTCAGAAGGTGTACCAGACTTCTCTGATTGAATACGTTGGTAAATCTCTTCACGGTGAACAGAGACTTCTTTAGGTGCGTTTACACCGATACGTACCTGATTACCTTTCACACCTAAAACTGTAACGGTGACTTCATCACCAATCATTAATGTTTCGCCTACACGGCGAGTCAAAATTAGCATTCGATTGCTCCTTTAGTTCAATCTGCATAACACGCTTTATCCGTAATATGCGTTTATTATAAGGTCTGCTTTACATAAAATCATAGTATCAATTTATAAATACGTCGGTTTATAAAGCATCATCTATTCGGAAATCTTAAAACTTAACGATAAATCGTCTCTTAATACGAGATGATGAACAAATGAATCACATTTGTTCATCACCGCGCAGATAAATAAATCAATACAGCAAAACCAATAACAAAAACGACAGCAATAAAACCAATCATTATCTTGTGTCCGAAGACGTATCAAAAACTATCACCAATTGTACTAAGGGTTGTTGAGCTTTCACTGTTAGCGGGTTAGTTCACTATGCCAAATCTACTGTTGGCACTCAAGTTATAAAGTTGAATATAATAGACTTTATGACTCAAGCAACAATAAAAGCTCTTTTTTATAGCATTATTAACCTAAGCGCTCACGGATCCAAGGCTCCACAGACGCCAATGCCGCTACCAAATTATCTGGCTGGGAACCGCCAGCTTGCGCCATATCTGGACGTCCGCCACCTTTACCGCCAACTTGCTGAGCAACCATAGCAACTAACTCCCCCGCTTTAACTTGTTTCGTTAAATCATTGCTCACACCAGCAATTAAATTAA
The DNA here is from genome assembly GCF_053850585.1 of Shewanella sp. A22. NCBI lineage: Bacteria > Pseudomonadati > Pseudomonadota > Gammaproteobacteria > Alteromonadales > Shewanellaceae > Shewanella > Shewanella sp. A22. Next base: position 2,882 of record NZ_JBSQBN010000202.1, on the reverse strand, counting down.
CTTTACCGTCTTTGGCTGTACCAAGTACGATAATGGCAGACTTAAGCTTTTGCTTTAACTCGTCCTGTAAACCACGTAATGATCCTGAGTCAACACCATCAAGCATCTTAACCAATACGTTAACGCCATTAATGTCAACTGCATCACCGGCCATATCGGCACTCGCTGCAGCGGCTAATTTATCTTTCAGCTGTGATAAGTCTTTTTCAAGCTGCTTAACTTTATCTAATTGCGCCTTTAACTTAGACACAACGGACGCGTTGTCTGATTTAAGCAACTGAGCAGCTTCATCTAACATAGCTTGTTGTTCAGCAACAAAGTTCATGGCCGCGGCACCTGTAACCGCTTCAATACGGCGAACACCTGCAGCGATACCCCCTTCAGAAGTGATCTTAAATAGACCAATATCACCCGTTCGACCAACGTGAGTACCACCACACAGCTCAATAGAAAAATCGCCCATAGTGACAACACGGACTTGGTCGTCATATTTTTCACCAAATAACGCCATTGCACCTTTTTCTTTGGCTTCATCTATCGCCATTTCTGCCGTTTTTAGTTGATGATTACGACGGATTTGAGTATTGACTAAATCTTCAACCGCCTTCAATTCTGCAGGTTTAACGGCTTCAAAGTGAGCAAAATCAAAACGTAAACGTTCAGGGTTAACTAAAGAACCTTTTTGATTTACATGGGATCCTAAAACTTGACGCAAAGCAGCATGCAATAAGTGAGTCACAGAATGGTTAAGTTGAGTACGGTGACGCAATTTTTTGTCTACTTGGGCTGATAATGGCTGGCCTATCACTAATTGGCCTTGAGTTAACTTACCTTGGTGACCTATGGCCTGACCAAACTTTTGAGTGTCGCTAACGCTAAACTCAATTCCTGTCGCCGTTAACATCCCTTTATCACCAACTTGCCCACCTGACTCAGCATAAAATGGTGTGTTCGCTAATACAACAATGGCATCTTGACCGGCACTCACATTGTCAACCGCTTTTCCATCGACATATAAACCCGCAACAGCTGACTGGCCAATTAATGATGTATAACCGCAGAAAGTCGTTTCAGCATCAATAATTAAATTACTGTTGTAATCTGTACCAAAATTACCCGCAGCTTGTGCGCGGCTTCGCTGTTCCGCCATTGCAGCCTCAAAACCAGCTTCATCGACATTAATGTCACGTTCACGACACACATCAGCGGTTAAATCGACTGGGAAGCCATAAGTGTCATACAGTTTAAACGCAGTTTCGCCATCTAATGTATCACCTTGAAGAGCATTCAAGGCGCTGTCTAAAATAACCAAACCACGCTCAAGAGTACGAGCAAATTGCTCCTCTTCAGCTTTTAATGCTTTTTCTACAATTGCTTGTGTTTGTTTTAAACCATTTGCCGCATCGCCCATTACACTAATTAATGTCGGGACTAACTTATAGAAAAATGCTTCATTGGCACCTAATTTGTTACCATGACGAACTGCACGACGAATAATACGACGTAACACATAACCACGCCCTTCATTCGATGGCATGACACCATCTGCGATTAAAAACGCACACGAACGAATATGGTCAGCAATAACACGTAGAGATTTATTTTCTAAATCAGATACGCCAATTATCTCGGCAGCTTTAGCGATTAATTGCTTAAATATATCGATTTCATAATTTGAATGTACACCTTGCATAATGGCTGCAATACGTTCAATACCCATACCAGTATCTACAGAAGGCTTAGGCAGTGGCAACATTTCGCCGTCTGACTGACGGTTATATTGCATAAACACTATGTTCCAAATTTCAATAAAACGATCGCCATCTTCTTCAGGCGTACCAGGACGGCCCCCCCAAATATGATCGCCATGATCATAGAAGATCTCACTACAAGGACCACAAGGGCCGGTATCACCCATCTGCCAAAAGTTATCTGACGCAAATGGAGCTCCTTTATTGTCGCCAATACGAATCATATTTTCAGGGGCTACACCAATTTTTTGTGTCCAAAGATCATATGCTTCATCATCTGTTTCATAGATAGTTACGCATAAACGCTCTTTTGGTAACTTAAGCACTTCGGTTAAAAAGGTCCAAGCAAAACGAATAGCATCTTCTTTAAAATAATCGCCAAAGCTGAAGTTACCTAACATTTCAAAAAACGTATGGTGACGAGCGGTATAACCTACATTATCTAAATCGTTATGTTTACCACCAGCACGTACACAGCGTTGTGATGTTGTCGCTCGGGTGTAATTACGCTTATCCATACCGAGGAACACATCTTTAAATTGGTTCATACCTGCATTGGTAAATAAGAGTGTTGGATCATTGGTAGGAACGAGCGAGCTGCTATCAACAACCTGATGTCCGTTATCTTCGAAGTATGCTAAAAAAGCACTTCTTAACTCTGCTGTAGTCTGAAACATGAAAGGGCCCTGAATATAGAAAATACAAAAGTAACACGCTTGACAGGCAAGCCAGTAAATGTAGGCATTATATACTGAATTTAACAAAATAAGCGAGATGAGTAAGTTGATTATAATCTCGGTAAAAATCGATAGCTTGAGTTTCTATTTGCTGAGGAAATGCGATATTGAGTGAGTGATATCAGCCCACATTGAAGTTTGCTCTTTTAACAAAAATAATGAGTGTGTTATACCAATTATGATTAAAGTCTTCCCAGATTTGCCCAGTCTCTTTGGCATAGTTTTCTCACTCGGCTTTTACACGATATGAATCTATTCCACGCTAGGCAGCAATACTCGACAATTTCGTTGTAATCTTTGAAGCACCTATTAGCGAGGCAATTCTGACGGAGCCATTGCCAAACCTGCTCTATTGGATTGAGCTCTGGTGAATAAGGCGGTAATTTTAGTATCC
>NZ_JBSQBN010000201.1:0-4082 GCF_053850585.1 Shewanella sp. A22 | reverse complement strand
AGTTGTGGAGGAATTTGACCGTTATCTACATGAAGTCGCCGGTCTTGCTAATTCGACTCGTATATATCGTTGCCGTAATGCCCGTGAGTTTTTAAACTGGCTTGCTTCGTCAGGCTCAACGCAGATATATGCAATACAGTTAACGGACTTGTCTGCGTTCGTGCAGCTTCGCGCAACGCAAGTCTCGCTAGTAACTACTGCCGGAATCGCCTCTTCATTAAACTCATTTATCCGCTTTTTATCAGCGCGTGGATATTGTGAATTTGCGGTAGGTACTCGAGTGCCACGCCCTAAATTGCTTCACCGAACACCAAGCAATAAATCCTTAACAATTTCCAGGAGAGAGAAGCAAACCATGCATTAACGACCGAACTTACGCTGGAATGGGCAAGTCTCGCCCCTTCAGGCTCGTCCATCGCAATTGCCCGCCGCTTTGGAATATTACGCCCGTTCTCACAGTATTTACATCAGCATGGGTTTACCTGCGCCAATAAATATATCTACCTGATTATATTAGTTAAGTTCTTATGATAAAGGTAATGTGTTCGTTTAGCTTGTAAGATTAAGAAGAGGTTATTGCTTTTGTTGTAACGTCTCAACAATATTAGTGGTGCTCGTACCTACTTGAAAAACACTAGGTAGCATCTTCTCGACTGCAATTCCTCTCCTGGTTCGAGGTAATTCAATATTTCCATGCTCAACCTAAGTAAACTAACTTAACCGTTCAACCCAAATATTTTTATTGAATTTGCTGTAAGGATTACTTAAGCCATCACAGAATTAGGCGACAACAGCATCAGCTTTGGCAATATTGTCAGCGTGATTTATTCTACAAAAGCTTGCAAGTTATGGATGTCTTTACCAGTTGTGGAAGTGACCAGCTCGCGCCAAGCTTTATAGTATTGACGAAACAACAAAGGTAAATGGCTTAACGTCATTTGAATTAATCATGGCTTGCCTTGATGAACTCTGCACCAGCACCGGATATTGACAGCCTGTTACCTTGGAATGTTAAAAATAGCTGCAGTTGACTAGATGTTTACAACAGAGCCAATAAAATTAATGGCTCTTGACGCTCTTCTGGATCTGAAATAGAAAAGCTCCTCAAAGGAGGAGCTTTATTATCGTGAGATTTACTTGTAGTACTGATAGCGTCGTTTGGAATTATGCTTCCAACTTTTTGCTAGGTCATACACGTACGCTGGGTAGTCATCCCAAGGGTTAGCCAACGATCTTCCTCGTGCTGCTCGTAACTTGATCGGGTAGCCTCTGCACTCAATCATATGAAGGAAGTAATAACCCTTTTCTTGTTTTGTTGAAAAGTGCTTGTGGGCTGCACTGCGTACGCTTGGATAATACCCCCAAAAATATTGACACTGGCTTTTAATACGTTTTCGGTACTGATGTTTTAGTTTTTTCATTTACCCTCCAGGTTTACATTACCTAGAAGGGATCCTCTGCATAGTAGTTCATTTATCCACCTTATATGTGCTGTCTAACTTAGTCATACATATCAACAGTATGATCATATGAGTGATATTTGTAAAATCATCTTTATTGTTATTTCCTGGTGATAAGTTTACTCAGTCAACTTATCACCAGGAAGAATGTTAAAGCAATACGATATTGAGTTCAGGCGCCAAACCATGAGCGGATAGATGATGGCAGACTAAGCATCGATAATAATAGAGCTAACCGTGAGCCCAGAAAAAGATTTTATACTCCTTTAATCGAATCTCTAGAGGAATTAGGCCTGAATGTTAATTCCCCCGAAAAACAAAGGCATTCAACAGTCTAGTTTTGTAGCTACCTAGGAGCTCAAACGTGCTCGCAATGATCGTGCTGGCACGTCTCTGGACAAAAACGAGCCAGAGCCTTCGCTAAATTAGCAATACGCGGATAATAATGTGTATTACAATGTGGTGGCCAAATCTCCTTGTCCACTACAAATTGTGAGTCAATATATCAATGAATTAAAATGCTTCTATCCTATTCCTGCCATTTTCTTTTGCTTTGTATATCGCCAAATCCGCACGCTTAATAAGTTCATCGATAGAGCCAATGGACTCATCAAGCGTCGCTAAACCAATCCTCACACTGCCTTTCCAATGAGATTGACCCACTTTTACACGTAGCGATTGGATTTTATCGAGCAAGTTTGATGCAAGGTAATGCACCCCTTCCTTGTCAGCATTAGGACAAATAATTAAAAACTCATCTCCTCCTAGACGACTAGCTATATCATCGGTTCTCAGGTTATGCTTTAACGTTTCTGCCAGCTGTAAAAGAACGTAATCGCCTGCATCGTGTCCTTCTGTATCATTAATGATTTTAAAATTATCGGCATCAATCATCATGCAGCTGAGCGCCCCGCTGAATTGAAAGGTTTGCCATAAACTTTCAAGCTCTCGCATGGCAAATCGTCGATTAGGTAAACCAGTAAGGGGATCTGTAGTCGCCAATGCTTCTAATTCTATATTTGCTTTATCAAGTTCAAAGTTTGCATTCTCCAAAGCCAGAGTTCGCTGACGCACTTTTTGCTCCAACTGATTGGTTAGCGCCATCAAGGCATGGTTACGCTCTGAAACTTGACTGAACAAGGCGTTTAGCGCGTTAATACGTGGGCCCCGCACATCATTGCTCAAGTTTACTTCTTTTTCATAGGCTTGCTCGGGGGTGTAACGTAAGCGTCTAGCAAAAGGCACATACCTTTTACCAAGCGGCTGATTTATGTTGTTCCCCTATTTTATTGGGAGACACATAATGAGGACCTTTCGTGATCAACTGCAGTGGCAAGAGCTCATTCTCGCTCAGCAACAAAGCGGCTTAAATATCAGCACTTATTGCCGTAAACATAAATTATCGACATCGAGCTTTTATGCTCACAAAAAGCGCCTTGCATTGACTGAAAGCGCTTTCGTCTGCGCCCAAATCTCACAACATAAAGTCACCGAGCAGCAAGTGACTCAGCTCGAACTCGTGCAGCCACAAGCTGCTATCGCGTTAGAATTTGCTAAAGCCAAATTACATTTGCCTCACTCAACTTCGCCGAGTTTTCTTGCACAACTATTGCGAGAGCTTGCGCCATGAAGATGTTTATCGAGCCTCCTGCCATTTATTTGCATCGTGATGTCGTGGATTTTCGTAAATCCATTGATGGCCTTGTGGCTATTGTTGAGCAAGAACTTGCGTATGATGCTTATACTGGCGCACTGTTTGTGTTTTGTAATAAGGCCAAAAATAAGCTCAAACTGCTGTACTGGGATAAGACGGGATTTGCCCTGTGGTATAAGCGACTTGAAAAGCAAAGATTTAAATGGCCCAGTAAAGTTGACCATCAGGCGTATTGCTTAACTGAGCAGCAGCTTTCCTGGCTGTTATCAGGCTTTGATGTGATTGGGCATCAATCCCTAAACTACCAATCTTTAGCTTAAATGAAACAAATCTGTGCGATCGTTTTGCAGTGAAGGATCGTTGACAGCAAACGTGACACTCATTGATGGTTAACCCCTTATTAAGCTTGCTCTTTCTGATACACTGCAGGCATGAAAACCTTGCCCCATGAATTACCCGACGACCCAGCACAACTCAAGCAAATGCTGCTTGAGTTGCAGCAAACGTTGGCAGAAAAAGATGCCCTGATTGCCGAGCAAAATGCACAAATCCATGAGTTGTTAGCTCAGTACCATGCCAAATTGTCAAAAGAGTTTGCCCAAAAATCAGAAAAACTGCCAGGTGCGGGGGAGGTATTTAATGAGGCGGAAACCGAGTTAGATGCAGAGCAAATCGATACACTTGATGCGCAAGATAAAGCGCTGCTCGCTGAACCGCCTACTTTCGATAAATCATCAAGCCAACCTAAGCGTCAGCCATTACCTGCTGAGCTTCCTCGAGTAGAAGTCATCGTTGATATTGATGAAGACAACAAGTACTGCGACTGCTGCCAAGGGCCGCTGCATCAAATGGGGCAAAGTGATAGCGAGACATTGGAATTCGTCCCTGCGCACATCAAGGTAATTAAAACGATTCGACCGAAATATGCTTGCCGTCAATGTGAGCAACAAGGCATTGAGGTTGCGATA
>NZ_JBSQBN010000200.1:0-4218 GCF_053850585.1 Shewanella sp. A22 | reverse complement strand
ATCCTCGGTAACAAGCTCCTGCGTTACTCTACCTCCAGCATCTGACCGCCATGGATGGTGGGAATGTGTTATTTTTTATGGAAAAAAATAGACCATGCAGTCGTATTTTGAAAGCATCTAACGAAGCTTAAAGGACTTTGAAACCCGCCAGAATCTGAACTGACCAGATATTTAATGAGATTGGTATAATACTCGGCACGGTTATCATTATTGTAGAAACCATGTCCTTATTTTCTCCGTATTTTTTGAAATGGGTGTGTTTATGTGCAACAGTTGCAGGTTAATTATTCAGTTAAATTAAGCTGATATGATCTTTAGATGATGTAAGATATAGGGCCATATGACAATTTCATACAGCCCTAAATAGTTTAGCTTCTTAACAATTGTTGCTGAATGAAGGTCCATTGTTCATCAAAGTGCTGTGTCGGCTTTTGTTGAAACTCGCTGCGGACAAATTGTGAAATACGCCCTTCGACAAAGGCGAGCAATAAGTTGGCTAGTATGGCTTCTTCAATGTTAAAACCTACGCCTTCGCGTAAGGTTTTTTCACGTAGAATTTGCTTTATTTGGGTTTCTACTTTGGCAAATAATGCGCCAATTCTACTGCGTAAGCGTTCATTTTCACCGAGTAATGCATCGCCATTTAGTATTCGAGAAATACCTGGATTACGTTCAGAAAAAACCAATAAAAGTTGTAACACTAATTGGCAGCGGATCATCGTGTCTTTTTCTTCATCCATGATGATATTTAGACGTGACAATATCGCATCTTCTATAAATTCAATTAAGCCTTCGAACATTCGCGCTTTACTCGGAAAATGACGATACAATGCCGCTTCCGAAACACCCACTTCAGCAGCTAGCTTTGCGGTGGTAATGCGTTGGCCTGGACTGGTTTCGAGCATTTGTGCCAAGCATTGTAAAATATGCTCACGACGGTTTATTTTAGGGCTTTCAGCCATTATGGGTTCCTTGACTCAGTGACAACTTGGTGAGGTTATTTGGTGCCTGAGTGACCAAATCCGCCTTCTCCACGATCTGAGCTATTAAACTCATCCACTAAGGTAAATTTGGCTTGTACAACGGGTACAAACATCAATTGGGCTAAACGGTCGCCTATTTCGAGCGTGAATGGCTTATCACTTCGGTTCCAGCATGACACCATTAATTGGCCTTGGTAATCAGAGTCAATTAAGCCCACTAAGTTACCCAGTACGATGCCATGCTTATGGCCCATGCCTGATCTCGGTAAAATAACTGCTGCAAGGCTTGGGTCGGCCACATGAACGGCGATGCCGGTTGGAATTAATACGGTTTGGCCTGGTTCTATAACCATGGTGGTGTCGGTCATAGCACGTAAGTCCATGCCTGCACTACCGGGAGTAGCATAGGCTGGCAATGGAAATTCACTGCCAATACGCGAGTCGAGAATTTTTAGTTCAATGGGTGTTTTCATGATTTTTTTAGTTGTTGTTCTATCAATGTGAGTAATTGGCGCGCCAGAGTGAGTTTATCTGTTGCGGGCAGTTGTTGGCTGCCGTCTTGCCAAAAAACCTGTAATGCATTGCTATCGGCATTAAAGCCTAAGCCTTGAATAGAGACATTGTTAGCGGCAATCATATCAAGCTTTTTGCGTTGTAGTTTACCGCGAGCGTATTGCTCTACATCGTTCGTTTCAGCCGCAAAACCGACAGTGAAAGGTCGGATAGTGTGCTGAGCTACCGCGGCTAAGATATCAGGATTACGCACTAGTGCAAGCTGCATTTTTTCCGCTGACTTTTTGATTTTTTGTTGGGCAACATCGGCAATTCGATAATCTGCCACTGCGGCGCAACCAATAAAAATGTCATTTTGGTCTACGTGTTTCATCACGGCATCTAACATTTGTTGAGCTGAATCAACATCAATACGGGTGACGCCTGTTGGTGTGGTTAAATTAACTGGGCCAGACACTAATGTTACGTTGGCGCCCATCTCTGCCGCTGCTTGGGCTAAGGCAAAACCCATTTTACCAGAGCTGTGGTTAGAGATGTAACGTACAGGATCGATTGCTTCCCGTGTTGGGCCTGCAGTGATTAGTAAATGATGACCATTGAGTGTTTTAGGTGCAAAAAATTGGACGAGCTGCTCGGCAATGGCGACTGGTTCCTGCATACGGCCTGGACCAATTTCACCGCAAGCTTGGTTGCCTGAGGCCGGTTGCCAAATCACAAGACCTTTGCGGGCTAAATTCACCATGTTTTCTTGGGTGGCGATGTTTTGGTACATTTGTTGATTCATCGCTGGGCACACAATGATTGGAGCACTGGTGGCTAAGCAAGTGGTGGTGAGCAGTTCATCTGCCATACCGGCATTAATACGCGCCATTAAGTTAGCCGTAGCTGGGGCGAGTAGAACAACGTCAGCCCAACGTGCTAGCTCAATATGACCCATTGCAGCTTCTGCAGCTGGATCAAGCAAGTCTGATGCAACAGGATGGCCTGAGAGTGCTTGTATAGTAAGTGGTGTAATAAATTCCATAGCACTTTGGCTCATAATAACGCGCACATCGGCCCCACGCTCTTTTAAGCGGCGGATCAAATCTGCACTTTTATATGCGGCTATGCCGCCAGCAATTCCGAGTAATACTTTTTTATTTGTCAGCATGATGCACATTATCCGACTTAAATGTAATTGCGGCTAACAATATCACAAACCTGTGGCAAGTTGCGTAGATCCAATCTCAAAAATATCAACCATACTGTGTAATCAATTCGAACGTTATTTTTGAAATAGGCTGCAACTCATTATTTGCTAATGTTGTCGCGGTTGAGATCGTTACATTGAATATAAGGGACATTCATGGGAATTAAAGATTGGCCTCAAGGAGAAGGGCCGAGAGAGAAATTATTGCTCAAAGGTGCAGGACACCTTTCTGATGCTGAATTGCTCGCTGTGTTATTACGAAATGGTTTGGCAGGGCAAAATGCGGTGGATTTGGCTCGAGAGATGATAAATCAATTTGGCGGTTTGCGCAGTTTACTTGCAGCCTCAAAAGCTCAAGTATGTAAATTAGCCGGTGTTGGGCCAGTAAAATATGCTCAATTACAAGCCGCAGCTGAAATTTCTAAGCGAATTGCTCACGAAAATCTACAAAGAGGACAAATTTTGACAAATCCTGATTTAACTCGGGACTATTTAATGAGACAATTAGCAGACCGATCCTATGAAGTGTTCGCCTTACTATTGTTGGATACCCAACATAGAGTCATTCAATTTGTAGAATTATTTCGTGGTACCATCGATTCCGCTTCTGTTTATCCTCGCGAGGTTGTAAGCCTTGTGTTGGAGAAAAAAGCAGCTGCGGTGATAGTGTGTCACAATCACCCGTCTGGCATTGCAGAGCCAAGTCAGGCTGATCGGCGAATAACTGAGCGAATAAAAAATGCATTGGCAACCATAGATGTTTCTTTGTTAGATCATATGGTTGTAGGTGATCAGGAGATAGTCTCCTTTGCCGAGCGAGGATGGATTATATAAACACTGCTTGATCTTCTATGGTCAATCGTGTATAAAATGCGCCCTCTTTGTGCCTCGGGCGACGGCCATACGAGGCACATTAATGCTCGAGCGTTAAAAATTTGTTTTTGGAGAAGATTGACATGTCAAGAGTATGCCAAGTAACTGGCAAGAAGCCAATGGTTGGTAACAACCGTTCGCACGCTAAAAATTCGACTCGTCGTCGTTTTTTACCTAACCTACAAAACCACCGTTTTTGGTTAGAAGAAGAAAAACGCTTCGTACAACTACGTGTATCTACTAAAGGTATCCGTATTATCGATAAGAAAGGTATTGAAGTTGTTGTTAAAGAACTTCGTGCCCGTGGCGAGAAGGTATAATAGAAAATGGCTAAATCTAAAGGTAATCGTGAGAAGATCAAATTAGTATCTAGTGCTAAAACTGGTCACTTCTACACTACTGAAAAGAACAAGCGTAACATGCCTGAGAAAATGGAAATCAAGAAATTTGATCCAGTTATTCGTCAGCACGTTATTTATAAAGAAGCTAAAATCAAGTAATTGATTTTTGATTCTTAAAAAAGCCCCTTAATTGGTAATGCCGATCAGTTAAGCGGTAATGCTATAAAATCTGAACAGATCGGTTGACCGATCTTTTCAGTCTGCGAAAATCCGATAATCTTTATTATCGGATTTTTTTATGGAACTCTCTGAAGCCCTT
>NZ_JBSQBN010000199.1:0-4253 GCF_053850585.1 Shewanella sp. A22 | reverse complement strand
TCTAACGAAGCATAAAGGACTTTGAAACCCGCCAGAATGGAGTCTCTCAGGTATTCCACTTCTGTGTTACATCGATTTAAAAGGCAACAACCATTTCTACATCAATGTGCCTTGAATTGAAAAACCTAAGAGACTCTGAACTGACCAGATATTAAATGAGATTGGTATTAAATAGGTATATCGACTTTACTTATGGAATAAAAACAAAAAAGCCAATGCAATTGCATTGGCTTTTAGATTCAATTGCTAAGGATTAGCCTAAGACAGCCAATAGCACACCAGCGGCAACCGCACTGCCTAACACTCCAGCAACATTAGGTCCCATAGCATGCATAAGTAAGAAGTTTTGATCATTAGACTCTAAACCCACTTTATTCACAACTCGTGCAGCCATCGGTACGGCTGATACCCCTGCCGCACCAATTAACGGATTAACCTTACCACCAGACAATTTACACATCAGTTTAGCCATAAGTATGCCTGCAGCAGTACCAATACTAAATGCCACTGCACCTAATATTAAAATACCTAAGGTTTCGATACGTAAAAATTGATCTGCCGACAATTTAGAACCCACTGCAAGCCCTAAGAAAATCGTTACAATGTTGATTAACTCATTTTGTGCTGTCTTTGACAAACGATCAACCACACCGGATTCACGCATTAAATTACCTAAACAAAACATCCCAACGAGAGGTGTTGCTGCAGGTAAAAATAAAATGGTCATACCAAGTACCATTAGCGGAAAAATAATTTTCTCTTTTTTACTCACCTCACGCAACTGTTCCATTTTGATTTCACGTTCCGCTTTCGTGGTCAGTAATCTCATAATAGGAGGTTGAATCAATGGTACCAATGCCATGTATGAGTATGCAGCAACAGCAATCGCGCCCAATAACTCCGGCGCCAATTTAGAGGCCAAGAAAATAGCCGTTGGGCCATCTGCGCCACCAATAATGGCAATGGCTGCAGCATCTTGCATACTAAACTCAAACCCTGGGACAGCGTTTAGAGCAATAGCACCAAGTAAGGTAGCAAAAATACCAAATTGCGCTGCGGCACCTAATAGCAAAGTTTTTGGGTTGGCAATTAAGGCTCCAAAATCAGTTAACGCCCCGACCCCCATGAAAATAAGCAGCGGAAACACACCCGTTTCAATGCCTACATGATAAGCGTAATACAACAAGCCTCCTTCATCAGTAAAGCCTGCATTAGGAATATTTGCTAAAATTGCTCCAAAACCAATAGGTAAAAGCAGTAAAGGCTCAAACCCTCGTGCAATGGCTAAAAATAGCAATAAACAACCTACGGCCATCATCAGCAATTGGCCGCCTGTAAAATTAACGACGCCAGTTTCAGCCCAAAAGGCCATTAATCCTTCCATGTTGACCTCTTATGCTAGTGCAAGTAATGTTGAACCAACGGTCACACTGTCACCTTGCTTTACAGAAAGGTTGGTGACAACACCATCTTGCGGAGCGCGGATTTCAGTTTCCATTTTCATGGCTTCAAGAATAATAATTACCTCACCGGTTTTTACTGCCTGACCATTGTTTATTAACACTTTAAAAATATTACCTGAGAGAGGCGCAGACATAGTGCACTTAACCTCACCAGCAGGTGCTGAGACAACTTGAACTGGGGGTGTCGAGGCCGGAACTGAAGGTGTTGGTGCTATATGACTAATCTCACCGCCTTCACTCACTTCAACCACAAAACTCTGGCCTTCAACATTAACGGTATACGTTTGCGGACCGTTGTCGGCTTTGACTTGTAAATCGTTTGCACTTGGTACGGGTTCAAATGCATCCGGATTACCGCGATTTTGCAAAAACTGTAAACCAATTTGATTAAATAACGCATACGTCATGACATCATCATCGGATTCTGCCGCTAAGGTAACCCCTTGCTCTTTGGCTTTATCGACCAATTCAGCACGCAACTTATCAAGCTCTGGGGCAATTAAATCAGCTGGACGACACGTAATAGGTTGCTCACCATTCAATACTCTAGCTTGAAGCTCTGCGTTAACTGGCGCTGGCGTCGCGCCATACTCACCTTTTAATACTCCCTCAGTTTCTTTGGTCATCGACTTGTAACGATCGCCCATCAGTACATTAATAACCGACTGAGAACCAACAATTTGTGATGTTGGGGTAACGAGTGGTAAGAAACCTAGATCTTCACGAACCCGCGGGATCTCTTCAAGAACGGCGTCCATTTTGTCTGCTGCGCCCTGCTCTTTTAATTGGTTTTCCATATTGGTTAACATGCCGCCAGGCACTTGGGCGCGTAAAATACGCGAGTCAATGCCCTTCAATGCCCCTTCGAAACGCACATACTTTTTACGCACTTCACGAAAATAGGCTGCAATCTCTTCAAGCAAGACCATATCGTAACCAGTCGCTCTGTCGGTGTCTTCTACCATGGCTACTAAGGTTTCTGTCGCACTGTGGCCGTAGGTTTGGCTCATGGAAGATATAGCGGTATCAAGCACATCAACTCCCGCTTCGATGGCTTTTTGATATGTCGCTGTACTTAAGCCTGTTGTCGCATGACAATGCATCGACACCATTAAATCAGTCTGTGATTTTAAACGGCTAATAAGCTCGTAAGCTTGCATTGGTTTAAGTAAACCGGCCATGTCTTTAATACATAAAGAGTCTGCTCCCATATCTTCTAAACGCTTAGCCATATCGACCCAAGTATCAATAGTATGTACAGGGCTAGTGGTAAAAGAAATGGTACCTTGAGCATGACCACCTACATTTTTGACTGCTTTGACCGCTGTTTCAAGATTACGCACATCGTTCATGGCGTCAAAGATACGAAATACATCAACACCATTAGTATGCGCACGTTCAACAAAACGAGTGACGACATCATCAGCATAGTGACGATAGCCTAAAAGGTTCTGTCCACGCAGTAACATTTGCTGCGGTGTATTCGGCATGGCTTTTTTTAATTCACGAATACGATCCCATGGATCCTCACCAAGATAACGAATGCATGAGTCGAATGTGGCTCCACCCCATGACTCGAGTGACCAAAAACCCACTTTGTCTAATAACGGCGCGATAGGTAACATATCGTCGATACGTAACCGTGTTGCCAGTAATGATTGATGAGCGTCACGCAGGACGACATCGGTTAGTGCTAATGGCTTGCTCATAATGACTCCAAATTTATTTCGCGCGGTATTGATGTATCGCAGAGGTAATAGCGGCAACCAGCTTAGGATCTAAGGTTGCCGGCGCTGATGTGCCTGATGTTGCAGGCGCGGGAGTAGCTGTGGCTACGGGCGCAGGAAAAAGCTTAGCAACAATGCCAATACCGATGATCAACATACTTAAAAAAATAAACACTAAGCCCATGCCCATTATCATGATGCCAAGCGCATCGGATAACTGCTCAGATATTGATGTCATGTGTCCTCGCTTTTTTTCAAACTTTTAAATTTAGCTGAGTGAATTTATGCGCACCATGCCGGTGCAATATTTGCTTTAAATCAATTTGCTCGCATCATTTTGACGACATCAATGAAACAAGCCCTAATCAAACAAGCATAAATATTCAGCCCAAACGTCATTTAACACAGTGTTATTTCTGAACTAAGTCCACCATATTGGGAGGAAGCAACTCAAAATCCTGTCACAAAATATAAACAATATATATCATCAATGCTATCTTTTTGTAAATTGGTCTTACCAAATTAGATGCACAACAACAGTGCGACGACAGAAACATCAATAAAAGCACTGATAAAATGAAGATTCCACAAAACACCAGGCTTTAGTGATAATTAAATAATAAAATCGTTATTAAGCAAGCACAGAACAAGTACGTTTTATATTGAACAGAACCAACTAAAAACAGGAATTAACCCAATTGCTCAAAAAAAATGAATAAAGATGTAATTTTTCTGAGTACAATTTGACCTCAAATAGGTTCAAGGGATAATACTCACTCTTACTGAAATATGATCTATTTTAAGCGAACTGAAATTAGTGCACTCTTCGTTATTGCTTTTTTACATGTAGCAACTTTGCCTTCAGTCTTGTACCAATTTCATTATAATTCAGATAAAACAGCGGTATAGACGAATAGAAAAGTGATTAAAATTCAGATTAATACCAATCCTATTAAATATGTGATCTTTCAGCGGGAGTTCAAAGTGCTGTAGGCAAGGCAGATGATTGAAGCGAATAGTGATCCTCGGTAACAAGCTCCTGCGTTACTCTACCTCCAGCATC